>NZ_JAARMB010000019.1:0-121182 GCF_012985615.1 Pseudomonas sp. WS 5412 | reverse complement strand
TCCTTATCGGCGCTTTGGTGAAGGGGTGGGGCGAAGTCTCCCACGGTCTGTACTGGCTAGAGTCAGATGCTGGCTTTTAGTCCCACCACCCCTACAAGTCTAACCATACAAGCTGGCTTGCCTGCGAAGGCGGTGTATCAGCCAATACATTTATCGACTGATACACCGCCATCGCAGGCAAGCCAGCTCCCACAGGGGGGAATGCAGCTTCGCGCCCCGGCTTTGCTGTTGCTCTGCTGTTGCTCTGCTGTTGCTCTGCTTTTGATCTTGATCTTGGGCGCCCCGTTAAACCACGATGGCCGCAGGCAGGTATTGCGCAGTGGGCACCCCGGCATGGATGCCGGGGTAGCCGCGACACGGCCATGGATGGCCGATCACGGCGGGCCCACGGAGCAATGCCTGACTGCGGGCATGCCGAGCCTAGGCGAGGTACCGAGTGGTGGGGCAAGAGCCCTTTTGGTTACTTTTGGGGCTCTTTTCCAAAAGTGACCCGCTGTAAGAGCGGAACCAATAGCCGCCGTGACCACAGCAACGGATATGTACACAAACCCAATAAGCACTAGATAAAAGAGTTGTGTAGATACCTATGGCCATCGCGGGCAAGCCCGTTCCCACAGGCGTTATGTGGTGGTTCCCAGGCCTGTCGCCAAACCGTCATTTATCTGCATTAGGCTCGCGGGCTTGAATGCCCCCGAGTGCTTGTCCATGGTCAAAGGCCTGCTGTCCGTCGCCTTGCTGCTGTTCACCGCTACCGCACATGCCCAGACCTGGCCGACGAAGGATTGGTCCCAGGGCCCGCAGTTGGCCGGTCCCGCCGTCAAGGCGCTGGAGGACTATGCGTTCCCGGCGCGCAATGACATCACCCGCGAAGGCATCCGCACCGACGCGCTGCTGGTGATCCGCGATGGCGCAGTCATTTATGAGCGCTATGCAGCACCGACCACCGCCACCACGCCGCACCTGACCTGGTCCATCAGCAAAAGCCTGATGGCCACCGTGCTGGGCGTGGCGTACGGTGAAAACCGTTTCAAACTGAGCGACCCGGCCGCGCGCTTTTATCCACCGATGAAGCAGCACCCGACCATTACCCTGGGGCACCTGCTCAACTGGGCCTCGGGCCTGGACTGGCAGGAAGACTACGAATACGCGCCGCTGAAATCCTCGGTGGTGGCCATGCTTTACACCCGTGGCCGCGCTGATATGGCGGAGTTTGCCGCTGATACCAGCCCCTTCGCCGAACCTGGCCAGGCATTCCGCTACTCCAGCGGTGACAGCAATCTATTGTCTGCTGCCCTCAAGGGCATGCTTGGCCATAAGGCTTATGTCGATTACCCGTGGACCGCGCTGTTCACGCCCTTGGGCATTCGCAGTGCCAGCTGGGAAAGCGACGCCAATGAAACCTTTGTCGCCTCATCCTATGCCTATATGACTGCCCGCGATCTGGCACGGATTGGCTTGTTGATGGCGCGGGACGGGCGTTGGGGTGAGCGGCAATTGCTGCCCAAGGCCTGGGTCGATTTCAATCGCCAACCCCTGGCGCAGTACATCGCGGGCCAGGACGAGGCGGTACCCGGCGGCCACTGGTGGCTCAACCTCCACGTGCAGGGCGCTGCCCGGCCCTGGCCGGATGCGCCCGACGATGCCTTCGCGGCCCTGGGGCACTGGGGCCAAGCGTTGTATGTGTTGCCCGAGGCACAGCTGGTGATCGTGCGCTACGGCGATGACCGCGATGGCAGCTATCGCCACAACGAACTGCTCAAGCGCGTGCTCGCGGCGGTGCAACCATGATCCGTCGTCGCCCGTTTATCAGCCTGTTTCTCCTGCTGTTGCTCGCCTTGCTGGGGTGGATCTGGCACGAGCGCGTCAACCTGCAAGCCTTCCCCGACATCATCGCGGCGTATACGGCCAAGGAGTATTGCTCGTGTCGGTATGTGGCGGGCAATCCTGCTGACTATTGCCTGGGGTATGTGAAGCAATACGTTCCCACCAGCGCCTTTGCCGATCATCCGCAAACGCGCCTGGTCACCGCCAGCGGCCTGGGCCGCAGCCACAGCGCCCAATGGCTGGGCGAGCGCCAGGGCTGCCGCCTGCTGCCCTGAGGTTCCACAGGGTGGAACCACCTTTGATTGTCCTCGCACGCCCATCGCGGTTATCTGTGGCGGTGCCACAAAAAAGAACGGGAACACCCGCCTGCGAGGAGAGTCACCATGCGCCCACACCAGCACATCCTGGATTGGCTGAGCGATGTCGCCAGCGACCTGCACGCCGTGCGCCAGGACATCCACGCCCACCCTGAACTGGGGTTTGAAGAAAACCGCACCTCGGCCCTGGTCGCACAATCCCTGAAGGACTGGGGCTTCGAGGTCCATACCGGCATCGGCCACACCGGCGTGGTCGGCGTGCTGCGCAATGGCAGCAGTCCACGCACCCTGGGGATCCGGGCCGATATGGATGCCTTGCCGATTATCGAAAACACCGGCGTCGCCTACAGCAGCCAGCACGCCGGCTGCATGCATGCCTGCGGTCACGACGGTCACACCGCCATGCTGCTGGGCGCCGCGCGCTACCTGGCGGCGACGCGTCAGTTCGACGGTACCCTCAACCTGATTTTCCAGCCGGCCGAAGAAGGCCAGGGCGGCGCCGAAGCGATGCTCGCCGATGGCTTGCTGGAGCGCTTCCCCTGCGACGCGCTGTTCGGCATGCACAATATGCCCGGCCTGCCCGCCGGCCACCTGGGCTTGCGGACCGGGCCGATGATGGCTTCCCAGGACCTGCTCACCGTGACCCTCGAAGGCGTCGGCGGTCACGGTTCCATGCCGCACCTGACCGTGGACCCGCTGGTGGCCGCCGCCAGTACGGTGATGGCTTTGCAGACGGTGGTCGCGCGCAATATCAATGCCCAGGAAGCTGCGGTAGTCACGGTCGGCGCCCTGCAAGCGGGGCAGGCCGCCAACGTGATTCCTCAGCAGGCCATCCTGCGCCTGAGTCTGCGTGCCCTCAATGCGCCGGTACGCGAGCAGATGCTGGAGCGGGTCAAGGCAATCATCCAGACCCAGGCCGCCAGCTTTGGTTGTACCGCACAGATCGAACACCGCCCGGCCTACCCGGTGCTGGTCAACCATGCCGACGAAACCGAGTTCGCCCGCCAGGTCGGCATTGCCTTGCTCGGTGAAGCGGCGGTCGACGCCAATACGCCCAAGTTGATGGGCAGTGAAGACTTCGCCTGGATGCTCCAACGCTGCCCCGGCAGCTACCTGTTTATCGGCAACGGCGTGTCGCGGCCGATGGTCCACAACCCTGCCTATGACTTCAACGACGAGATCCTGCTGACCGGCGCCGCCTATTGGGGCGCCCTGGCCGAGAGCTGGCTCAAGCCGGCCTGACCAACTGCCTTTTTCCTGCCGCTGGACCTTTCCTCAACAGGTTGAATGGAGTGTTCTCATGCAGACTTCAATAAAAGGTGTGTCCCGCACCCGGCAAGTGGTAGCGGCGGTGGTCGGCAACGCGCTGGAGTGGTACGACTTCATCGTCTATGGCTTTCTGGCCAGCATCATCGCCCGGCAGTTCTTCCCCTCGGACGATGAGTACGCATCGCTGCTGATGGCCCTGGCCACCTTCGGCGTGGGCTTCTTTATGCGCCCGGTGGGCGGCATCCTGCTCGGCATGTACGCCGACCGCAAAGGCCGCAAGGCCGCCATGCAGTTGATTATCCGCTTGATGACCGTGTCCATCGCACTGATCGTGTTTGCGCCCAACTACGCCGCCATCGGCATGGGCGCGCCGCTGCTGATCGTAGTGGCGCGGATGCTCCAGGGCTTTGCCACCGGCGGCGAATATGCCAGCGCCACGGCGTTCCTGGTGGAAAGCGCACCGGCTCATCGCAAAGGCCTTTACGGCTCCTGGCAATTGGTCGGGCAGTGCCTGGCGGTGTTTGGCGGCGCGGCGATGGTGGCATTGGTCACTCACTTCTTTTCCCCGCAGACCCTCGACCTGTGGGGCTGGCGCCTGCCGTTTGTATTCGGCTTGCTGATTGGCCCGGTGGGCTTGTGGATTCGTCGGCACATGGAAGACCCCGAGGAGTTTATCGAAGCGCGCAAACAGGCCACTGGCCCGGCGCCGAGCCTGATGACAGTGCTGCGTGAGCATCGGCGCAGCATCCTGGTGAGCATGGGCCTGGCCTGCGGTGCGACGGTGTCGTTCTACGTGGTGCTGGTGAATATGCCGACCTTCGCCCACAAGAACCTCGGCCTGCCCCTGGACCAGGTGTTGATGGTGCAGATGTTTGCCGTGGCGCTGATGACCGTGGTCATCCCCTTGTCCGGCCTGCTCTCGGATCGCCTGGGCCGGCGACCGGTGTTGATGGGCTTTACCCTGGCGTTCTTTGTGATGGTCTACCCGCTGTATGTGTGGGTCGCGGCGGCGCCGTCCATCGAGCGTTTATTGGTGATGCAAGTGATGCTGTGCACCGCCATCGGCGGCTTCTTCGGCCCGGCGCCGACCGCCCTGGCCGAGCAGTTTCCCATCGAGGTGCGTTCCACCGGTGTGTCGGTGGCCTATAACGTAGCGGTGATGGTGTTCGGCGGTTTTGCCCCGCTGATCGTCACCTGGTTGAGCAAAGAGTTGGGCACACCGGTGGCCCCGGCGTTTTATGTGCTGTTCGCTTGCGTCCTGACGCTGCTGGGCACTTACTGCATGCATGAAGCGCCGAGGGCTGCAGCGCCGGCGCGCTTTGCCAAGGGGGTGAAACCTTGAACATCGTTGAACTGGATGCGCTCGAGCTGTCCCGGGCGATCCATGCACGGCAGGTGTCCTGCCACGAAGTGATGCAGGCCTATCTGGCGCAGATCGCGCGCTTCAACCCCTCGGTCAATGCCCTGGTGTCGTTGCGCGATGAAGCCGATGTGCTGGCCGAAGCCCGTGTCTGTGACCTTGAGCTGGACCAGGGCCGCTCCCGTGGCTGGATGCACGGCATGCCCCAGGCCATCAAGGATCTGGCGGCGACCCAGGGCCTGCGCACCACCCTGGGCTCGCCCCTGTTCGCCGAGCAGATTCCCAGTGAAGACGCGATCGTCGTGGCGCGGGTGCGTGCCAGTGGCGCGATTATCATCGGCAAGAGCAACGTGCCGGAGTTCGGCCTGGGTTCGCAGACCTACAACAGCGTATTCGGCACCACCGGCAATGCCTATGACCCGACCTTGGTCGCGGGCGGCAGCAGCGGCGGGGCGGCGGTGGCCCTGGCGCTGCGTATGCTACCGGTGGCCGATGGCAGCGACATGATGGGTTCGCTGCGCAACCCGGCGGCGTTCAACAACGTGTTCGGCCTGCGTCCTTCCCAGGGCCGCGTACCCCATGGCCCGGCGCCGGAGGTGTTTGTCCAGCAACTGGCCACCGAAGGCCCGATGGGGCGCAGTGTGGCGGACGTGGCGCGGCTGTTGAGCATCCAGGCCGGTTATGACCCGCGGGTGCCGTTGTCGCTCAAAGACGATCCCGGCGTGTTCGGCACGTCGTTGGCCCGTGATTTCAACGGCGCACGCCTGGGTTGGCTGGGGGACTACAACGGCTATCTGCCGATGGACGACGGCGTGCTGGGCCTGTGTGAGTCAGCCCTCGGCGATTTCGGCGCGCTGGGGTGCGAGGTAGAAAGCTGCCAGCCGGACTTTTCCATGGCGCGCCTGTGGCAAACCTGGCTGGTCCATCGCCATTGGCTGGTGCAGGGCACGCTGGGGGCGGCGTATGCCGACCCCCATAAACGTGCGTTGCTCAAGCCTGAAGCGCAGTGGGAAGTCGAGGGCGGCCTGGGCCTGAGCGCGGCGGATGTGTATCAGGCGTCGCTGGCGCGCAGCGACTGGTATCGCGCCTTGGCCAGGTTGTTCGAACGTTACGATTTTCTGCTGCTGCCCAGCGCACAAGTGTTCCCTTTCGATGCACAACAGCCCTGGCCACGCGTCGTCGGGGGGCAAACCATGGACACTTATCATCGCTGGATGGAGGTGGTGATCGGCCCCACATTGGCCGGCCTGCCGAGCATGAGTGTGCCGGTGGGCTTCAACCACCGTGGCTTGCCCATGGGCTTGCAGATCATTGGCCCGGCCCAGGCGGATCGCGCCGTGCTGCAACTGGCGTATGCCCATGAACAACTGACACGCTGGGTGCAGCGTCGCCCTCCGCAATGCTTGCGGGCGAACGCCTGAGCTGGCAGCGGCCTGTATCTTGCTGTGAAATTCGATCATCCATCAGCAACCGGGAGATCAGCCATGGGCAGCAACGCCGACACAGGTACTGTGCGCTCAGTGGAGCGGGCACTGGCCATCATCGAGTTGCTCGGTGAGCACCAGGCCCTGGGGCTTGAGGAGCTGCATTACCTGACGCGCCTGCCCAAGGCCACGGTGTCGCGCATGCTGCTGACCTTGCAGGAGCAGGGCTGGATCTATCGCGGCCTGAGCGACCGGCGTTATCGCATCAGTGCCCAGCGTTTGTTTGGCGATACCCAGCAACGGTTCAAGCGCCGCCTGGTGGAATGCGCGGCGCCCTGGCTGCTGGAACTCAGCGAACGCACCGGGCTGGTGGCGGATTTGTCGAACTTTGACGGCGAACGCCTGGAAGTCATGGAAAGCGCGATCCCCACGGTGCTGCGCAAGCTGTACCCGAACAACTGCCAGATCGTCGGCCAGCATGCCAGTTTGTTCCACTCGGCCATGGGCAAGGCGTGCCTGGCCGAGCTGGCGGCCGACGAGGTTCAGCGCCTGGCCAGCCGCGAACATGTGCCGGCCGACGACCAGTACCGCGCCTGTGAGCAATCCCAGCACCAGGGGTTTGGCCAGCGTACCGAGGGGTACTGGGAGTATCCGGTGCGCTTGCCGTTCCTGATCCGCGCGGTGGCCCTGCCGGTGCGGGCCAATGGCCGGTTGGTGGGGAGCATGGCGTTGCACTGGCCGATGCACCAGGCGCCGGTGGAGCGGGTGTTGAGTTTGCATCTGGCCAGCCTGGAGGCGACTGTGCGCGGGGTACAGCATGCGTTGGGCTGAGGGGGATATACATTGCTGTCTCCCTTACATTGCGTGCAGCAAGCCGGCCAGTTAATGTTCAGGCAGGTTTTTCTCCGCGCGAGTGTTTAATGTTCAACACATCCCTCCTCAAACCCCTGGCTCTCTTGCTGCTGGCCACTGCCACCCTGCCCGCACAGGCCGCCTGGTACCTGGATAACGAATCCTCACGGCTGTCGTTCGTCACCACCAAAAACACCGATGTTTCCGAAGTCCAGCGCTTCCTGGTGCTGCATGGCAAGGTCGACGAGAAAGGTGCCGCGCAGTTGGAAGTCGAGTTGGAGTCGATCAACAGTGGCATCCCGCTGCGTGACGAGCGCATGCGCAACGACCTGTTCCAGATCAAGACCCACCCTGATGCGCAGATCAACGCGCAAATCAATCTGCAGCCGATCAACGACCTGGCCACCGGCGCGCAACTGGAGTTGCGCCTGCCGCTGTCGGTCACCCTGCACGGCAAGACCCAGACCTACAACGCCGAGCTGCTGGCCACGCGCCTGGATGACCGGCGTTTCCAGGTGGTGACCCTGGAGCCGCTGGTGTTGCACGCCAAGGATTTTGATTTGCTCACCGGTGTCGAGACCCTGCGCAAGGCTGCCGGCCTGGACGCGATCAGCCTGTCGGTGCCGGTAGGTGCGGTGCTGATTTTCACGGCGCGCTGACATGAGTGGCGCGGTGTTCCCCTGGCGCAGCGCCAACCACTATGAATTGCTGATCGACGGCCCGAATTTTTTCCCGCAGATGCTCGTGGCGATTGCCCGTGCCGAACACCAGGTGGAGCTTGAGCTGTATCTGGTGGAGGCGGGCGCCTGCGCCGAGGCGATGGTCCAGGCCCTGGTGCAGGCGGCCGAGCGTGGGGTGCAGGTGCGTTGCCTGTTCGATGACTACGGCAGCCTGGCGTTTACCCTCAGCCTGCGGCGCCGCCTGATCGAGGCCGGGGTGCAATTGCGGTTCTACAATCCGCTGCGCTGGCGCCGCGGGATGCGCAACCTCTACCGCGACCATCGCAAGCTGCTGTTGGTCGACCAGACTATCGCCGTGGTGGGCGGTACCGGGGTCACCGACGAGTTCTGGACCCCTGGCCAGGACACCTGCGACTGGCACGAAGTGATGGTGCAAATCAGCGGCCCGCTGGTGCAGGACTGGCAGGCCCTGTTCGACAGGCAATGGCGGGTCAACGACCACCGCCGGGCCTGGAAGCCGGCCACGCATTTTGGTTTGCCGCGCCTGCCCAAGGTGCCAGCGACCGGGCCGGGCCTGGGGCGAGTGGCGTATGCCGACGCCGGGCAACACCGGGACATTTTGCAATCGCTGATCCGCGCCTTGAACAACGGCCAGCACCGTATCTGGCTGGCCACGCCGTACTTCTTGCCCACTTGGGGCGTGCGTCGGGCCCTGCGCCGTGCGGCAGGGCGTGGTGTGGACGTGCGCCTGCTGCTGACCGGGCCGCGCACCGACCACCCCTCGGTGCGTTACGCCGGGCACCGCTACTACCCGCGCCTGCTCAAGTCGGGGGTGAAAATCTTTGAGTACCAGCCGTGCTTCCTGCACCTGAAGATGGTGCTGGTGGACGACTGGGTGAGCATTGGCTCGTGCAATTTCGATCACTGGAACCTGCGTTTCAACCTGGAAGCCAATCTGGAAGCATTGGACCCGGCGTTGACGCTGGCGGTGGCGGGCAGTTTCGAGCGCGATTTTGCCCAGAGCCAGGCGGTCAGCCTTGAGGCGTGGAAGGCCCGGCCATTGTGGCGGCGGGTGAAGCAGCGGGTGTGGGGGTGGATCGACCGGTTGGTGGTCAATCTGCTGGATCGAAGAGGGTAGGGAACACACCGCAATCAACTGTAGGAGCTGGCTTGCCTGCGATGCAGGCACCTCGGTCTATCAGTTACACCGAGGTGCTGCCATCGCAGGCAAGCCAGCTCCTACATTGACCGTGTTTATTGCTTCAAGTCAGAGCAGTTCAAAGCTCTGCTGCTGCACATCTTGGGAGTCCAGGCCGATCTGCACATTGAACTGGCCAGGTTCGGCGGCGAACTTGAGCTGGGTGTTGTAGAACTTCAAGTCATCCTCGGTAATGCTGAAGTGCACCACCTTCGATTCGCCGGCCTTGAGCAGGATCTTCTGGAAGTTCTTCAGCTCCTTGATCGGGCGGATCATCGAGCCAGCCACGTCCTGAATGTACAACTGCACCACGGTTTCACCGTCAACCTTGCCGGTGTTTTTCAGGGTGACACTGGCGTCGAGCTTGCCGGTCTTGTTCAGGGTGGTGGACGACAGCGCCATGTCCGACAGGCTGAAGCGGGTGTAGCTCAGGCCATAACCGAACGGGTACAGGGGGCCCGTGGTGTCGTCGAAGTACTGTGAGGTGTAGTTGCCCGGTTTGCCCGGGGTGAACGGCCGGCCAATGGTCAGGTGGTTGTAGTAGGTCGGAATCTGCCCCACGGAGCGTGGGAAGGTGATCGGCAGCTTGCCCGACGGGTTGTAGTCACCAAACAGCACGTCGGCAATCGCGTTGCCGCCTTCGGTGCCGGCGAACCAGGTTTCCAGGATCGCGTCGGCTTGCTGGTGCTCTTCGAGGATCGACAGTGGTCGGCCGTTCATCAACACCAGCACCAGCGGCTTGCCCGTGGCTTTCAGGGCCTTGATCAGGTCGCGCTGGCTTTGCGGGATGTTCAGGTCGGTACGGCTCGATGATTCGTGGGACATGCCACGGGATTCACCCACGGCGGCTACCACCACATCGGCGTTTTTCGCGGCCTTGACCGCTTCGTCAATCAGCACCTGGGCCGAGCGCGGGTCATCCACCACTTCCGGGGCATCGAAGTTGAGGAAGTTCAGGTAGTCCACCACCGCCTTGTCGCTGGTGATGTTGGCGCCACGGGCGTAGATCAGCTTGCCCTTTTCGCCGATCACCGCGTTCATGCCGTCCAGCAGGGTTACCGATTGCGCGGGCTTACCGGCGGCGGCCCAACTGCCCATCATGTCGATGGGGGCCTTGGCCAGCGGGCCGACCAGGGCGATGGTCGCGGATTTCTTCAGCGGCAGGGTGTCGTTCTGGTTTTTCAGCAACACCAGGCTGCGCCGCGCGATATCGCGCGCTTCGCTGCGGTGCAGGCGGCTTTCGGCATAGGTGTCGGCCGGATCATCCTCGGCCTTGCCGATACGCAGGTACGGGTCGGCAAACAGGCCCATGTCGTACTTGGCACCGAGCACTTCACGTACGGCGTTGTCGATATCGCTCTGCTCGATCTCGCCGGACTTGAGCAGCCCTGGCAGTTCCTTGCCGTAGAGCTGGTCGTTCATGCTCATGTCGATGCCGGCCTTGATCGCCAGCTTGGCCGCTTCGCGACCGTCCTTGGCCACGCCGTGCTTGATCAGCTCGAAGATCGCGCCGTGGTCGCTCACCGTCAGGCCCTTGAAGCCCCACTCCTTGCGCAGCAGGTCGTTCATCAGCCAGGTGTTGGCGGTAGCAGGCACGCCGTTGATCGAGTTCAGCGCCACCATCACGCCGCCAGCGCCGGCCTTGATGGCGGCGTGGTAGGGCGGCAGATAGTCCTGGTACATCTTGACCGGGCTCATGTCGACCACGTTGTAGTCACGACCGCCTTCCACTGCGCCGTACAGGGCGAAGTGCTTGACGCTGGCCATGATGCTGTCGGCCTGGGCCGGGCTCGGGCCCTGGAAGGCCTTGACCATCACTTCGCTGATGCGCGACACCAGGTAGGTGTCTTCGCCAAAACCTTCGGAGGTCCGACCCCAGCGCGCGTCGCGGGAAATATCGACCATCGGCGCGAAGGTGATGTCGAGGCTGTCGGCGGCGGCTTCCTTGGCGGCAATGCGCCCGGAGCGGCCGATGGCGTCCATGTCCCAGCTCGAGGCCAGGGCCAGGCTGATCGGGAAAATGGTGCGGTGGCCGTGGATCACGTCATAGGCGAAGAACATCGGGATCTTCAAGCGGCTGCGCATGGCCGCGTCCTGCATCGGACGGTTTTCCGGGCGGGTGATGGAGTTGAACGTGCCACCAATGCGCCCGGCGGCGATTTCCTTGCGGATCATCTCGCGGGGCATTTCCGGGCCGATGCTGATCAGGCGCAACTGGCCGATCTTTTCATCCAGGGTCATCTGCCGGAGCAGGTCGCTGACGAACGCGTCCTTGTCTTTAAGCGCAGCGGGCTTGGTCTCGGCAACGACGGAGTGACTGGCCAGAGTGGCAACAAGGCCCAGCAAACACAGCTTTTTCATGAATATCCTTTTTCGGCGTACTGCGCAGCGTTCAGGTAAAACACTGCTCGGCCAAAATGTGGGGAGCGACTATTGTTGTTCGGGTGTTGTGTGGATAAATACCGCACACTTCTCAGCTCTTTATGAACTATCCATAAAGAAGGGCATCTTTTAGCTGATTGGCTCGCTGTAATCCAGTAGTGGCGGATTATGCCCCAAGCGCGTGATGTATAGGGTCAGTCGTCAAATTCCATAAGGTTGGTCAGGAGACACACCATGCAAGCAGCACAGACTATTCGATGGGGCTGGAAAGCCGCCGCCCTGCTACTGATCAGCAGCGTGCTGAGCGGTTGCGGCATCAACAAGATCCCGACCCTGGACGAACAGGTCAAGGCGGCCTGGGCCCAGGTGCAGAACCAGTATCAACGGCGTGCCGACCTGATCCCCAACCTGGTGGAAGTGGTCAAGGGCTATGCGGCCCATGAGCAGGACACCCTCACCGCCGTGATCGAAGCGCGGGCCAAGGCCACCTCGATCCAGGTCGATGCCAGCACCCTCGACAACCCGGAAAAACTCAAGCAGTTCCAGCAGGCCCAGGAAGGCCTGAGCGGAGCCCTCAGCCGCCTGATGGTGGTGTCCGAGCGCTATCCGGACCTCAAGGCCAACCAGAACTTCCTGGCCCTGCAATCCCAGCTTGAAGGCACCGAAAACCGCATCAGCGTGGCCCGTCGTGACTTTATCGCCGCGGTGCAGGCCTTCAACACCGAGATCCGTACCTTCCCTGGCCGCCTGTGGCACAGCGTGATGTACAGCGACTTGCCAGTACGCGCCAACTTCGAGGCCACCAGTGCCGATGCCGATAAAGCGCCGCAAGTGAAATTCTGATGACCCGGCGTGCTTGGTGGCTGGCGGCGCTGCTGCTGGCCTTTAGCCTGACTGCCCAGGCGGCCCCGGACTTTCCGGCGCTGACCGGGCGGGTGGTCGACAACGCGCAGATGATTGACCCGGCGGTGCGCACGCAACTGAACCAGCAATTGCAGGCGCTGGAGCAAACCCGTGGCGACCAGATAGTGGTCGTCACGGTGCCCGACCTGCAAGGCCTGCCCATTGAAGACTTCGGTTATCAACTGGGCCGGCACTGGGGCATCGGCCAGAAGGGCAAGGACAACGGCGCGCTGTTGATCGTGGCCAGGGACGAGCGTCAGTTGCGCATCGAAGTGGGCTACGGCCTGGAAGGCGTGCTCACCGATGCGCAGTCGTGGGTGATCATCAACCAGGTGATCGCGCCCAAGTTCAAGGCGGGCAATTTCACCCAGGGCATCAGCGACGGCGTGGCCGCCATGATCCAGGTGGTTGGCGGTGAGCCGTTGGCCGTGCCAGCCCATGTGGCGGACCCCAATTTCGCCAAGGACAACCCGGTATTTTCCATCGGTCTGTTCATCCTGTTGCTGGTGGTGCTGTGGCTGTGCAACCGCATGGGGCTGCCGGTGGGCGCCATCCTGCTGGCGATTCTCAGCAGCAGCGGGCGTGGCGGTGGCGGTGGTGGAGGCGGCGGTTTCCGGGGCGGCGGCGGTGGTTTTGGCGGCGGTGGGGCTTCGGGTGGCTGGTAATGACAATAACTAAAGAGCATCTACAACCATGGCTTTACTGACAGAACACGAGCAGCGCCAGGTGGCCGAAGCGATTGCCAGGGTCGAGCAACAGACCGACGCAGAATTGGTGACCGTACTCGCCGCCCGCGCCGACGACTACGCCTATATCCCGCTGTTGTGGGCCAGTGTGGTGGCGTTGGTGGTGCCGGGGATCGTGCATTACCTGTCGGGCTGGCTGACCATGCACACCTTGTTGCTGGCGCAATGGGCGACCTTCATTGTGCTGTGCCTGGTGTTCCGCCTGCCGGCCATCACCACCCGCCTGATCCCGCGTTCGGTACGGCATTGGCGCGCGTCAAACCTGGCACGCCGGCAGTTCCTGGAGCAAAACCTGCACCACACCCTGGGTAGCACCGGGGTGTTGATTTTTGTCAGCGAGGCCGAGCGTTACGTGGAGATCCTGGTGGATGACGGCATTTCCAAACGGCTGGATGACAGCAGTTGGGATGCCATCGTCAAGACGTTTACCCAGCAGGTGAAACAGGGGCAGACGTTGAGCGGGTTTATCACGTGCATTGAGGCCTGTGGCGAACTGCTCAAGGTGCATGTGCCGCAGACGCACACGCGCAATGAACTGCCCAACCGCTTGGTCGTCCTGAAATAACCTGTGGGAGCTGGCTTGTGTGGGAGCTGGCTCCTACACAAGCGACATTTTGAATTGCGCTGACCGTTGGGCAAATAACTCCGTGCCCTGAGCCCCCATCCCCCCTAAAATGCCCGGCATTCCCAGCCCGAGGCGTTTTTGTTCATGTCTGTCACCGCTAAACCTGCCAGCCCCGCGCCGGACCATCACGCCCAGTTCATCGAACTGCTGCGCGCAAGCCTTGAGCAGAACGCCTTTATCAAGCTGGTGCTGGCCAAGTACGTGGGCGACGAGGCGGACCTGCAGCGCCTGATCATCAAGCCAGTGACGGTCAAGGAGCAGGCCTGCCTGTCCTTTGTCTATCGTTACAAGACCCGTGACATCACCAAGAACTTCGCTCTGGCCGATGGGGTCGCGATGATTGCCGAGCTGCTGCCGGCCTCGTTCAAGAACGCGCACCTGCTGGCGTTGACCGATGAGGCACAGCTGGAATACAGCAAGAAGAACAAAAGCTCGCTGTTCAAAAGCAAGCCCCAGCAGCTGCGTGAGGCGCCGTCGGCCGAGCACAACCGCGAGAAAAACCGCTTCCTTGACCTCAGCCGGCCATTTCTCGCCGACCTGGGCGTGACCAACGCCAAGCACGAGCTGATCCCGGCGATGTCGCGCAAGTGGAAGCAGATCAACAAGTTCATCGAAGTGTTCAGCCATGCGCTGACCTCATCCCCCTTGCAACTGGACCGGCCGGTACGTGTCGCGGACTTTGGTTCGGGCAAAGGCTACCTGACCTTCGCCATCCACGACTACCTGCGCAACACCCTCAAGGCCGAAGGCCAGGTGACGGGTGTGGAGTTGCGCGAAGACATGGTGACCCTGTGCAACAACGCCGCCGCCCGCCTGGACCACCCGGGGCTGGTGTTCAAGTGCGGTGACGTGCGCAGCGTGGCGCCCAGCGAGCTGGACGTGATGATCGCCCTGCATGCCTGCGACATCGCCACCGACTACGCAATCCACACCGGCATCCGCTCCGGGGCGTCGATCATCATGTGCTCGCCGTGCTGCCACAAACAGATCCGCTTGCAGATCCAGAGCCCGGCGCTGCTCAAACCGATGCTGCAATACGGCCTGCACCTGGGCCAGCAGGCAGAAATGGTCACCGACAGCTTGCGCGCCTTGTTCCTGGAAGCCTGTGGGTATGAGACCAAGGTCTTTGAGTTCATCTCCCTGGACCACACCAACAAGAACAAGATGATTTTGGCGGTCAAGCGTGCGGAGCCTGCGGATAACACGCAGTTGCTGGAGAAGATCCGGGAATTGAAGGCGTTTTATCAGATCAGTGAGCACTGCCTGGAAACCTTGCTGCGCGCTGACGGCTACCTATCCTGAAGAGTGCGCGGATCAAAATGTGGGAGCGGGCTTGCCCGCGATGACGGAGTGTCAGTCAACCTATCTGGCGACTGATACACCGCTATTGCGGGCAAGCCCCCTGCCACATTAGATTGCATTTACCTTGGGAGAGGGCGCCGGCTGCACGGCGGTCTTGCGGCCCAGCATCACCGTCACGATTACCCCGCAGGCAAACAGCCAGGTAATCGGTTCGATGTGCTCGCCAAAAAACAGCGCGGAAAAGGCGATGGTGAAAAAGATCTGCAGCAGTTGGATCTGGCTGACCCGCGCAATGCCGCCCATGGCCAGCCCGGCGTACCAGGCAAAGAACCCCAGGAACTGCGAGAACAACGAGACGTAGCCAAACGCCCACCAGGTGCGCGCCGAGATTGCGCCGTCGTGTTGCAGCGCCAGGTACGTCACCGGCCCGATCAATAGCGGCGTCGACAGCACCAGCGCCCAGCAGATCACCTGCCAGCCGCCCATTTCCTTGGCCAGTCGGCCGCCTTCGGCATAACCCAGGCCACCCACGGCAATCGCCCCGAGCATCAACAAGTCGCCGGCCTGGATGCTGCCGGCACCGCTGATCAATGCATACCCGAGCACCAACGCACTGCCCAGCGCCGCGCAGGCCCAGAAGGCCTTGGACGGACGCTCATGGGACAACCACGCCGCATACAGCGCCACGCACAGCGGTTGCAGGCCGTTGACCAGGGCGCCATGGGAGGCCGGCAGGGTTTGCATGGCCCAGGCCGACAGCACCGGGAAACCAAGGATCACCCCGGCAATCACCAGCGTCAGGCCGCGCACCTGGCGCCAGGTCGGCCAGGCTTCGCGGCGCCACAGCAACAGCAAGGCCGCCGGCACCGCCGCGAACAGCGCGCGGCCCAGGCCGTTGAGCAGCGGATGGATTTCCTGCACCACGATGCGGGTGAAGGGCAGGGTCAGGCTGAAGATAACGACGCCGAGCAGGCCGAGGGCCATGCCGGTGTTTTCGCGGGAGTTCATGGGGCGCGACCGGATTCAAATGGGCTAGAGGTTGATGCCCATCTAGCCACAAAGCCCGCAGGACGCGGGCTTACAGCTGGCTGCAGATTGAACCGTACAGTTCCTGCAGGCGCTGGGGTTAGAAGAACCGCGTCACGCTGATCTTGGCGTTGCGCCCGACGCTGGTGGCGCTGTCGCCACTCAAGGCTGGCATGTAGCTGCGGTTGAACAGGTTGTCGACGGTGAAGTTGACTTCGGTGCCTTTGAGGTACGCCTGTTGCGGCGTCCATTTGGCGAACAGGCCCTGGGTGTCGTAGCTGGCGTTGGGGTACTGGTCGTAGAAGCTGTCGCCGAAGCCGCTGTTCAGGCCGCCTGAGTATTTGTCGCTGGGCAGGCGATCGGTCTTGCGCACGAACTGACCTTGCCAACCCACCTGAGCGTCCCAGGCCGGAATCTTGGTGCCCAGCACGGCAACCCACTTGGCCGGTGGAATATCCCGGGCCCAGACGTGGATGTCGGTCGCCCATGGGTTGGTGTAGGGGTTTTCGCGTTTGCCGGTGGCCCACGAGTAACTCAGGGAGCCGAACAGATAAGTCGAGTCGTAGTAGCCCTCAAGCTCGAAGCCCTTGATGGTCATGCTGCCGACGTTGCGGTAGTTGGTCTTCGACGCCATATCGGTGCAGACCTCGGCGATGGAACCTTTGATGTAGTTCTGTTGCGCGCAGCCCAGGCCGGTGGCCTTGAAGATCTCGTCCTCGATCTTGTTGTGGAACAACGTGCTGCGCAGTTGCAGGCTGTCGCCGCTGGCGATCACGTTGGCGAAGCTGGTGACGTTACCCACGGTAATGGCGGTGATGCGTTCCGGGTCGAGGTTGCGGCTGGTGGAGGTGCGGCTGCCCAGGCCCTGGACTTCGTATTGCTCGTCGATCACCGGTGCGCGCCAGGTGCGGCTCCAGTTGGCGAACATCACCACGTCCGGGGTGACTTTCCAGAACACCGCCAGGCGCGGAGACCAGCCGGCATAGGTGCGGTCGCCGTAGTCATGGCCGTAGGCCGGATCGGGGTTGCTGTAGTACGGCGCATCGTTGGCTTTGCCACGGTTGAGCACGTGGTCATAACGCAGGGATGGGGTGATGGTCACGTCGCCCAGGGTGACCGCGTCCTGGATGTAGAACGCGTTGGTGTCGACCTTGCCGTGGGGCATGAACGCCGGCTGGAAATGCCCGTAGTTGTACTCAGGCGTGTCGTACTTGGCGCCGGGCATCCAGCTGTCGGTATCGCGGATGTGCTTGCGGATCTGCACCCCGGTGGTCAAGGCATGGTCCAGCAGGCCGGTGTTGAAGCGGCTGATGTTGCGCAGCTCCAGAATCTTGTCGGTGTAGGCGGTGTCCATCTTGCGCCCGCCGGTGGACAAGCCGACAACGGCCGTGGCATCGCGCTCGTCGGTCTGGTCGGTGTTGGACTCCGAGTAGCTGAGCTTCATGTCGATCAGCGGGTTATCCAGGGGGTGGTATTCGTACTTGCCCGACCACGTGGTATCGACGGTGTGGCGGTTGGCCAGATACCGTCTTACGGCAGCTTCGTAGCCATAGAGATCGATATCTTTCTGCTGCGGTGGCGATGGGTAGCTTCTGGACGAGAAGGGCGTCCAGCGTTCGCTGTTGGCCCGGGAGTAGGAGAAACCGAGGCTGTGTTCATCGGTGAGGTACATGTTCAGTTTGAACAGTTGACCGTCCACATCCTGGGCGCTGTTGGGCAGGCGCTGCGGGTTGATCGGGTAGCGCTTGCTGTCGTAGTCGCGCGCAGCGGCCAGCTTCAAATCGCCGCCGTCGCGCTGGGTCAGGTAGGCCAGGGCGTCGATGCGCCCGTCCTCGGTGCGGCCATACACGGCGCCGGTGTAGACCTGTTCGTGGTCGTTGCTGGCATACCCGTATTTGAGCATCGCACCGCTGTTGCGCCCGTCCTTGAGCAGGTCCGGTGCATCTTTGGTGACCATGTTGACCGTGCCGCCAAACCCGCCGTTACCGGTGAAGGCCGAGTGCGGGCCTTTTTCCACCTCGACGTTCTTGATCATCTCGGGCTCGATAAAGATGGTGCCTTGCTGATAGCGCTCGAATCCGCTTTTGGTGGCGCCATCGACGGTCATCGGCACGTCTTCGGCCTCGCCCATGCCGCGAATGTTGATGATCTGCCCGCCCGGTTTCATCGAACCGCCCATGGTCACCCCCGGCAGCGTCTGCACCAGGCTGGCGATGTTGTTGGGCTGCAGGCGGTCGATATCGGCCTGGGACAGGGTGGAGCGGCCGACGGTGCTGGCGTCGACCTGGTTACCGGTGCCGATCACGCTCAAGGCGTCCAGTTGTAAGCTGGCGCTGTTGGTGGTGCGGCTTTCTTCGGGGCGCACGACATAGGTGTTGCCCACTTTGATCAGGGTGAACGCGCCGGTATTGAGCAGGGTGCGGATCGCCACTTCGGGGGTGAAATCGCCGTTGAGCGCGGGCGCCTGGATATTTTTCAGCAGGTCTTCATCGAACAGCAGCTGGATTTTTGCTTGTTGCGCCACCTGGCTCAGGGACGTGGCCAAGGGTTGGGCCGGCAGTTGCAGGGTGAACGACTCGGCCTGGGCCGTGAGGCTGACGGCCAGGCAGGCGGCGATCAGTGTCGGTCGAACAAACAGGTGCTGGGCAAGGCAAGGCGCGCGAAACATGAAATCCCCCAAAGCGGCTAAATAGCCAAAAAAGGCATGCGTATCAAACGCAGACCGGAGGAAGACGCGGCAGCAAAAAAAATCCTCACATGCGAATGCAAAATATTCTCAAGTGGTGTTACTTGCGCGCTTCGATACGGATCTTGCCATCGCCCAGGGCCACGGTTTTCACCGGCAACAGGGCCGGCAGGGCACTGATCAGCGCGTCCGGGTCATTCACGTCGAGATTGCCAGAAACCTTCAACCGCGCCACCGCGCCATCGGCCAACACCACGGCCTTGGGCCGGTACAGACTCAACTCATCCAGCAGGCTGGCCAGTTCGCGGTTGCGAAAGGACAGGTGCCCGCTGCGCCAGTCGGCGACTTCGCCGGCGGCCACGGTTTGCTGCTGCACGGAGCCCTTGGCGTAGCTGTAGGTCGCCCGCTGCTGGGCGCCGAGCATAACGGCGCTGGCTTTC
The DNA here is from genome assembly GCF_012985615.1 of Pseudomonas sp. WS 5412. Classification (NCBI taxonomy): domain Bacteria; kingdom Pseudomonadati; phylum Pseudomonadota; class Gammaproteobacteria; order Pseudomonadales; family Pseudomonadaceae; genus Pseudomonas; species Pseudomonas sp. WS 5412. The sequence goes on along the minus strand of NZ_JAARMB010000019.1, from coordinate 102,148 downwards.
TGGTCAGGGGCGAAGGCGACCATCCCATGGGCCACGCTGACCACCAGTTGCTGCTGGCCGCGGCGCACATCAAAAGCGGTGCCCACCACCCGCACATCGGCCTCGCCTGCGCGCACGAACAGCGGCCGCTCCTTGTCGGGTGCCACCTCCAGGTACAACTGGCCCCGGTCCAGATGGATCACACGGCGATGGGCATCGAAGTCCACCCGCAACTGCGTGCTGGCATTGACGTACAAGGTGCTGCCGTCCGGCAGGTCCAGGGTGCGCATGCCTTTGTCCTGCGCCGCGATGTCGGTGTGATACAGCCCGCGCGGGGCCCCGAGGTTGCTGGCGAGCAAGGCGCAGACCAGCGCGGCTGCCACCGCCAGGGCGGGGCGCCAGGGCGCGGGTTTGCGGGCGGGCAAGGGCACGGGTTTGTTCAGTTGCTGCAACTCGCCGAGGTCGGCCCACAGCTGTTCGAATTCGGCGTAGGCGCGCGCATGGGCTGGCACGGCATGCCAGGCGGCGAAGGCCTTGCGCTCCTGCGTGTTGCCTTCGTTGCGATTGCGCGCAAACCAACTGGCAGCCTGGGTATCGATGCAGTCGTGCTCATCAATGTTGTGGCTGTCGCGGTTACTCAAGCGGGTCATTCTGGCTGCTCCTTGCCCGGTCTTTTTGAAGTCGCTGCTTGCAGTGCAGCAGGGCAAAGGCGATGTGCTTTTCCACCATGCTGATCGAAATACCCATGCGTTCGGCGATCTGCGCCTGGCTCAGGCCTTCGAAGCGGTGCAGCATAAGGGCTTCTCGCCTGCGGGGCGAGAGTTCGGCGAGGACTTCTTTCAACTGTTCCAGGCGTTGGAGGCGTTGGGCGGCGGCCAGGGGATCGTTTTGCTCGTCGCTGACAGGTTCGGCATCCCGTTCGGCCTGCTCGTGATGGACGCCGTGGCGCACCTTCTGTTTGCGCCAATGGTCGCGCAACAGGTTGCGCGCCATCTGAAACAGAAAGGCCCGTGGCTGCTCGACCTTGGCTCGGTCGCGGTAGTCCAGCCATTGGGTAAAGACATCCTGGGTCATGTCCGCCGCGTCGCTGGCGTTGTCCGTGCGTTTACGCAGGTAATGCAGGATATCTGCATAGAACCCGCGAAAGGCATCGGCCGACAGCGGGTCGGGCTTGAAACGAGGCATGGATATCCTTCTTGACGCAGCACGCTGCAGAAAAGTCGCGAATGATATCGAGAATTATTGCTATTTGTCTCCGTAAATTTAGCGATGCATGCATTCCCCTGTGGGAGCGGGCTTGCCCGCGATGGCGGTGTGTCTGGTCCACCGCTATCGCGGGCAAGCCCGCTCCCACGGGGTGGTGTTTTAGCTCAGCGAGGTCAGCAGCTTCTGCAACTGCGCCTGACCCGCCATGTCCAGTGGGAAAACCGGTAACCGTGGATCACCCACCTCCAGCCCGGTCAGGCGTAAACCGGCCTTGATCGTCGCTGGCAAGCCGCCCTTGAGGATGAAGTCCAGCACCGGCAACTGCCGATAGAACAGCTCCCGTGCCTGGTTCAGGTCATTGGCCAGTATCGCCTGGTACAGGTCCAGGTTGAGTTGCGGGATCAGGTTCGGTGCAGCCGTGCACCAACCCTTGGCACCGGCGGCGAACGCTTCCAGGGCCAGTGGGTTGCAGCCGTTGTAGAACGGCACCTGGCCTTCGCTCTGGCGGTACAGCTGGTGCATGCGCTGGATATCGCCGGTGCTCTCCTTGACCATCGTCACGTTGTCGACGCTGTGGACGATACGCAGGATCAGCTCCACCGACATATCCGTGCCGCTGGTGGCCGGGTTGTTGTAGAGCATGATCGGCACGCCGACGCTGTCGCCGATGGCCGCGTAGTGCGCAAGGATCTGCGCCTCACTGAGCTTCCAGTACGACGTCGGCAGCACCATCACCACATCGGCGCCTTCGGCTTCGGCAAAGCGTGCGCGGCGCACGGCCTTGGCGGTGGTCAGGTCGGATACGCTGACGATGGTCGGCACGCGCTTGGCGACCTTTTGAATGCTGTAGGCGCTGACGTCGTCCCACTCGGCGTCGCTCAGGTAAGCGCCTTCACCGGTGCTGCCCAACGGGGCAATGGCGTGGACGCCGCTGTCGATCAAGCGGTCGATGGATTGGCCCAGGGCGTCGAGGTCAACGGTGCTGCCGTCGGCGCTGAACGGGGTGATGGTGTAGCCGATGATGCCGTGAATAGTAGGGCTGGACATGGAATATCTCCGGTCGAAAAAGGCTTCAGTTCAGGCAATCGGCGTGTTGACGCAGGTTCTGCCGAGCGTAGTAGTTGAACGCGGCGCCGTGGCGCTTGGGCTTGGAGATCCAGTCATGGGCCTCGCGTCCCAACTGCGGCAGGATCGGCTTGATGGTCCCGGCGGCCATGGCCAGCAATTGCAACTTGGCCGCCCGTTCGATCAATTGCGCGATCACGCAGGCTTCTTCGATGGTGCTTCCGGTGGACAGCTGCCCGTGGTGCGACAGCAGGATGGCGCGCTTGTCGCCCAGGGCTTGGGTGATGATTTCGCCTTCTTCGTTACCCACCGGCACACCCGGCCAGGCTTCGAGGAACGCGCAGTCTTCATACAGCGGGCACAGGTCCATGTGCGACACCTGCAGCGGTACTTCGAGCATCGACAGCGCGGCGATGTGGGTGGGGTGGGTGTGGATGATGCAGTTCACATCCGGCCGGCCACGGTACACCCAGCTGTGAAAACGGTTGGCCGGGTTGGGCATGCCGTGGCCTTCCAACACTTCCAGGTCTTCGTTGACCAGCAGCAGGTTGCTGGCGGTGATTTCATCGAAACCCAGGCCCAGTTGCTGGGTGTAGTAGGTGCCAGGCTGTGGGCCACGGGCAGTAATCTGCCCGGCCAGGCCCGAGTCGTGGCCGTTCTCGAACAGAATACGGCAGGTCAGGGCCAGCTTTTGCCGGTCGGTCCACGTATTATCCGCCAGGGTACTTTGCATCTGGGTCAGCGCTTGCTTGACCAGTTGTTCTTTCGGGAGTGCTAATGTCTTGGCCATATCGGTGTCCTTTGGGTGGTTCAATGGACGTCGATTTGCTGGTTCCCGCTGCTCGCAAGGTCGTTGGGTTCTGCAAATGACACTAAAGAGGCTATATGACACTTTGTGTCATTGGCAAGCAATAATCATCGCATTCTGCTTGGATTAATCGCTGCGCATGTCTATCCGTTTGAAACTATTGAGAAAAAAACTCGGCGTCACCCTGGAGGCATTGGCCGAAAAATCCGGGATGACCAAGAGTTACCTGTCCAAGGTCGAGCGCGGCTTGAACACCCCGTCGATTGCCGCCGCGCTGAAACTGGCCAAGGCGTTGAACGTCAAGGTCGAGGAACTGTTCAGCGAAGACAGCGTCAGCCTCGACAGCTACAGCCTGGTGCGCAGCCACGAGCGGCCCGAGACCGCGCCGGGTTATGCAGTACTGGCCCATCAGGTCAGCGAGCGCAGCCTGCTGCCGTTCATCATTTATCCGCCGGCAGAATTCAGCGACAAGACCTTCAAGGAGCATTTGGGGGAAGAGTTTCTGTTTGTGCATGAAGGCCGGGTGGAAGTGGACTTCATGACCGAACGGGTACTGTTGGAGCGTGGCGATGCATTGCACTTCAACGCGCAAAAGCCCCATCGGATTCGCTCGGTGGGCGAGGTGCAGGCGCAGTTGCTGGTGGTGGTGCACAGCGCCGAGGAATAACGCCAACGCTGTGTTGGAACTCGGTCAATGTGGGAGCTGGCTTGCCTGCGATAGCGGTGTGGTTGATACACCGCCATCGCAGGCAAACCGGCTCCTACATTTGATCGCCTTCGTTAACCCGATCAGTGTTCGACAGGTACCGCCAGGGCTGGGTTGCCGAGCGCATGGCTGCGTGCCGCAAAGAACCTGAGCTCCACTTCCATCCCCTCAAACAGTGCGGCAAACCGGCGTTTCTGCTGTTGGATAAACCCGTCGCTGCGGCCAAACACCGAGATCGCCAGGGTCTTGATCTTCGACCGGCGAATTGCCTCCACCAAGTGCCCATCCTGTTCGCTCAGGTGATGGCCGAACAGGCACAACGCACCTTCCTGTCCCAGCAATTGCTCATAGCAGAACGACAGGTAATCCGAGCTGCGAATGCTCTTGAGCTTTTCGCTGCTGGGGCCTTCGTTGATAAACAGCGGCACATCGTCGAGGGTCTTGATCGTGTTGTTGATCGCAAAGCTGCTCAGCAACGTGCTGTCGGTGGAGGCCAGCTTGCGCGCCGAACCATCCAGGTTGCGTACCAGGTGCAGGCCGCCGTGCAGGTACAGAATGCGCGTCGCGGTGGTTGCGGTATCGCGCAAGTCAAAGCGTGATTCGGCGCCGCGAAACAGGTCGTCGATACCCGGCGTATGCAGGATCGACCAGTAATTGAGCAGGTCGTAATTGCTGGTGAACACTGTCTTGTAGCTCGCCAGTTCCTGGTTGATGGTCACCAGGGTCGACGGCTGTACCAGGCGCCACGGGATATGCACGGCGTGGATGGTATTGATCAGCGCTTCCTTGATCGCGTAGTAACGATTGCGCGGCGCGGCGGAGCTGACGGCCAGGGCCTTGTTGACGCGGCTGGTGGTTTTCAGGGCGCCCAGCACCTGCTCGAAGCTGCGGGTCTGCATTGCGTCAAACACGCTCAGTTCGGAAGCGCTCAAGGGCTTTTCTTCCACGGTGCGTGCGTTTTCAAACAGCGAGTCGTAGGCAAAGTCTTCCCATACTGTGCGACTGGCGCCGTTGCCGATCAGGATGGCGTCGAAGGCGATGCTGTTGCGCAGTGCGTTCCAGTCTTCAAGGGTGGCGTCGATATCCTGGAAATCCTTCATTGCGGCGGGTCTACTCAAAAACGGCTGGGCGGTGACTTTATCACGGGCGGGCGTTGATCTTGGTCAAGATGCCGCAGGCGGGTGAGGTTGATGCTGTAGGAATCAACGCATCCCCGAGGATTCATCATGAGCAGCACGTTCTTCATTCCCGCCGTCAACATCATGGGCATCGACTGCCTCGACGAAGCCATGAACGCGATCCGTAACTATGGTTTTCGCAAGGCCCTGATTGTCACCGACGCCGGCCTGGCCAAGGCGGGCGTGGCCAGGATGATTGCCGAGAAACTGGCAATGCAGGACATCGACTCAGTGATTTACGACGGCGCCAAGCCCAACCCCAATGTGGAGAACGTCGAGAACGGCCTGGCGTTGTTGCAGCAAAGTGCCTGCGATTTCGTGGTGTCGCTGGGCGGCGGCTCGCCCCATGACTGCGCCAAGGGCATTGCCCTGTGTGCCACCAATGGCGGGCATATCGGCGACTACGAAGGTGTCGACCAATCGAGCAAGCCACAGCTGCCCCTAGTGGCGATCAACACCACCGCCGGCACCGCCAGCGAAATGACCCGTTTCTGCATCATCACCGACGAAACCCGCCACGTGAAAATGGCCATCGTCGACCGTAACGTCACGCCGCTGCTGTCGGTCAACGATCCTGCACTGATGGTCGCCATGCCCAAGGGCCTGACCGCCGCCACCGGCATGGACGCGCTGACCCACGCCATCGAAGCCTATGTGTCCACGGCCGCCAACCCGATCACCGACGCGTGCGCGATCAAGGCTATCGAGCTGATCAGCGCCAACCTGCGCCTGGCCGTGCGCGACGGCAGCGATATGGCGGCCCGGGAAAACATGGCCTACGCGCAGTTTCTCGCCGGCATGGCCTTCAACAACGCCTCCCTGGGGTTTGTCCACGCCATGGCCCACCAGTTGGGCGGCCTCTACGACTTGCCCCACGGCGTATGCAACGCGGTGCTGTTGCCCCACGTGCAAAGCTTCAACGCCAGCGTCAGCGCGGCGCGCCTGAGCGACGTCGGCCGCGCCCTTGGGGTGGATAACAAACACGCCAGCCCGGAAGAGGGCGCCCAGGCGGCCATCGCGGCGATCCGCTGCCTGTCCCAGGACGTCGATATCCCGGCCGGCCTGCGTGAGCTGGGCGCCAAGCTGCAGGACATCCCGCTGCTGGCCACCAACGCCCTTAAGGACGCGTGCGGCCTGACCAACCCACGGCGGGCGGACCAGCGTCAGATTGAGGAGATTTTCCGTAGCGCGTTTTAATCCGCCCTGGAACGGGCGACGCACCACAGTGCGCCGCCCGCCAGAGCTACACATAGCGCCGCCAATGGCCACACTTGCTGACTGACCAGCAAGCTGGCCACACCCCCTATCAGCGCCGCCAGCAACTGGTGCAAAAAGCCACTTAGGGCCATGGCGTACGAGCCGCTTATCGGAGAGTGATCGTTGGCCAAGGACAGACTGATGGGGTAACTCATCGACTGCCCGAACACCGCCACGCAATACGGCAGCCACAGCAGCCAGGCCCAATCGCTGGCGAACCAGCCAGCGAGCAACATCACCGAGCTGCCGCCCATCACCAATGTCACACCCCATGTCATCATCGGCAGGCGCCCGCTGCGGGCAACCCAGCGATTGACCATCAGTGCGCCCGCCAGATAGGCCGCGCTGATCGGCCAGCCGAGCAGCCCGTACTGCGCGGCAGTCCACTCGAAGCGACCCTGCAGAATCAGCGGAGCGCAGGTGTTGAACGCAATGATCACGCCATACCCCAATCCGCCCGCCAACGCCGCTCGGAGAAACGCCGGGTGTTGCAAAATCATGCGGTAGATACGCCACGCAGAAACCTGTCCATCGGCTTTCATCCGCGCCGGAAACGCCACCCCTTGCAGTACGCCAATCAGCCCGATTGCCGCCAACGCCAGGCCATAGAAGATCGCCTCCCAACCAAACGCCACTTGCAATACTGAGCCAATGAACTGGCCGATGCCCAGGGCGATCACGAAGGTCATGCCCAGCCACGACAGCCCCTTGGCCAACAATGCACCGCTGAAACTGTCGCGCACCAACACCCGAGCCATCACCGAAACGCCACCGGCGCCCAGGCCCTGGGCAAACCGTAGCGACAGAAACGTCTCGATGTTGTGAGCCAAGGGGATGGCGGCACTGGCCACTGCATACAGGGCCAATGCCGCCAGCAATACCGGCTTCCTGCCCAGGCGCTCACCCAGGCTGCCCCATAGCAGCATGGGCAGCGCCATGCCTACCAGATACACCGCCAAGGCGAGCGAAGCTTGAGCCTCCAGGGCCTGCAGCGCTTGGGAAATGGCCGGGACTGCGGGAAGGTAAATGCTGATGCCAACCTGGGACAGGAAGGCGGTGCAGCAGGCAATGGCGAGGGTTGTGGTGCTCTTCAAGGGGGCGAGTTCCTTTCTGAACGCTAAATTTCAGGCGCAAAGCTACAAGCTGTTAGTGTATTTGTCTTTAGCTTGAAACTTGCCACTGAGGCCTCCCTGATGAGAGTTCTGCTATTCGGCGCCACCGGCATGGTCGGCCAGGGCGTGTTGCGTGAGTGTCTGCTGGCCGCTGATGTGCAGGAAGTGGTGGCGGTGGGGCGCACGGCGTTGACCCAGGAGCATGGCAAGCTGCACCAGGTGTTGCATGCCGATATGTTCGACTTCCAGCCCCTTGAGCATTTGCTGCAGGGCTTTGATGCCTGTCTGTTTTGCCTGGGGGGGTCGTCGGTGGGCGTGGATGAAGCCACCTACACCCGGCAGACCTACGACCTGACCCTGGTCGCCGCCAGTACCCTGGCGCGGCTCAATCCGCAGATGACGTTTGTGTACGTGTCCGGTGCCGGCACCGATAGTTCCGAGCAGCGCAAGGTGATGTGGGCGCGGGTCAAGGGCAAGACCGAGAACGCCTTGCTGCGCCTGCCGTTCAAGGCGGTGTATCTGTTCCGGCCGGGGATCATTCAGCCGTTGCATGGCGTGCGTTCGAAAACCGCGCTCTACCAGACGATCTACAACCTGATCGGGCCGCCGCTGTCCCTGGTCCGGCGCATGCGGCCAGCCTGGGTGGTGAGTACCGAGACCGTGGGCCGGGCGATGCTCGCGGTGGTCCGGCATGGCGCTCCGCAAGCGGTGATTGAGCCTGCGCAGATCCATCGCCTGGCTGCCGAGCGTTTGTAATGCTCTCGAAAAGCCTGATCCGTCGCCTGGCGCCTGATGCCGTTGATCATGGTGTGTTATCTGTTTGCCTTTTTTGATCGCATCAATATCAGCTTCGCCAAGTTCCAGTTGCAGGCTGACCTGGGTTTGAGTAACACCGCCTACGGTTTGGGCGCAGGGCTGTTTGTGATCGGATATGTGATCTTCGAAGTCCCGAGCAACATGATGTTGTACAAGGTCGGCGCCCGGCGTTGGATTGCCCGGATCATGGTGTCCTGGGGGCTGGCGACGGCCGCGATGGTGTTTGTGACGGCCGAGTGGCAGTTCTATGCATTGCGCTGATCAATACGTTGGGCCAACTCGGTGGCATCGTCAGCCCGGTAATGGTCGGGCGCATCAAGGACATCACGGGCAGCACGACCCCGGCGCTGTATGTGATTGGCGTGTGTGCATTGATTGCGGCGGCGCTGCTGCTATGGGGCTTGCCGCATAAGTTGCGCACCTCCGACAAGCGCTGACGACTCAGCTCACGCCAGCCAATGCCTTGGCCGGCGCGCTGCTGAACTGAATCAACACCACCCCGCCAATCAACATCAGCACCCCAAGCAAGCGGGGGGCGGTCAGTTGCCGCTCCACCAGACCAAACAGGCCGAAGTGGTCGAGCAACAATGACGCGAGGATTTGCCCGGCCATGGCCAGGGCGATAAACCCCGAGGCCCCGAGCTTGGGCAGCAAGACCAGGGCCAGGGAGATAAAGCACACGCCGAATGCGCCGCCGGTCCACATCCATAGCGGCGCCTTGGTGATAAAGCCGAGGCTTGGCAGCGGCAGCCGTAACGCCAGGATCACCGGCAATAACACCAGAATACTCACCAGCAGCGAGGCCAGGGTCGCCCACAACGGATGCCCGAGGCCGCGCCCGAGGTTGGCGTTGATTGCGCTTTGAAACGGCACCACCGCCCCGGCAATCACCGCCAGCAGTAACAAGCCCAACCAATGCAACGTGGTCATGATCAATCTCCAAAAGGTTTTACTGGACTCTACGGTATTCGTCGCGCAGATTTAAATTCCAAGTTCTTATGCCGAACATGCATGCCATGAATGATCTGCGCCGTGTTGACCTTAACCTACTGGTGATCCTCGACGCGTTGCTCAGCGAGCAGCACGTCACCCGCGCTGCCGAGCGCCTGCACCTGAGCCAGCCGGCGGTCAGCCATGCGCTGGGGCGCTTGCGTGATTTGTTGGGCGACCCGTTGCTGGTGCGCCAAGGCGGCGGCCTGGTCGCCACCGCTCGCGCGCTGGAACTGGCGGCGCCGCTGGCTGATGCCTTGGTCCAGGTCCAGTCGTTGCTGGCGCCGAACCGTTTTGATCCGGCGTCGGCCAGGCGCACCTTTCGCCTGGCCATGTCCGATTACGGCGCGGCTCTCTTGTTGCCTGGGCTGGTGCGGGCGCTGCGCGAGCAGGCGCCGGGGATTGACTTGGCCATCACCCACGCCAGTCGCGAAGGCATGCAGGAAGGGGTGCTCAGTGGGGAGATCGACCTGGCCGCCGGCGTGTTTCCCGACCTGCCGACCTACCTGGCACGGCCCCATGTGCTACTGGAAATGCGCGGCAGCGGCACCCCGGAAATCGAGCGGGCGCTGACCGCGATCCGCGAGCGACGGCACGTGGCGATCAGCCTGCCGCATTGGGGCATCGCGCCGCAGTTGATCCAGGGCACTGACCTGATCCTTACCGTGTCCTCCCAAGGGCTGCTGAACATCGACTCGCGGCACTTGCTGGTGGTGCCGCCGCCGTTTCATATCCCATCCTTCGGTTTTGTACTGGCCTGGCATAAACGCCGCGCGGGGGATGGCGCCTTGCAGTGGCTGATCACCCAAGTGCAAGACGTGTTGGCCAAACGTGCGGCCTAGCATTGCAGTGCCCGGTGGATTGTGCACAATCGACGCGCCCCCTCTTTTCTGAGCGTGTTACCCATGACTTCATCATTGCTGTTTGCCGTCATCGCCTCGGGCTTTATCTATGGCATCACGCCGGGCCCCGGGGTGCTGGCGGTATTTGGCATTGGTGCGGCACGCGGCCGTCGGGCCGGCGCGGGTTTTCTGTGTGGGCACCTGCTGGGCGATGTGCTGTGGTGCAGCACCGCGTTGGTGGCGATTGTTGGCGCCCGGGAGATCGGTAGCAGCGCGTTTGATGTGCTGGGTGTGCTCAGTGCCCTTTACCTGTTCTGGCTCGGCATCCGTGCTATTCGCACCCGCAACCGCAGCGGGGACGCGCCTCAGGGGGCGGCGCGCCAACCGTTCTGGCACGGCATTCTGTTTGGCCTGACCAACCCCAAGGCGTATCCGGTGGCCGTGGCCACGTTCACCGCACTCCTGTCGAGCCGGGCCGAGCTGCTGACCTGGAGCATGCTGCCGTGGTTGATTGTCCTGAGCTTTGTAGGCGGCCTGCTGGCTTACGGGATCCTCATCGGCGTCGTGGGTGCGCGGCAGGTGCGTACGGTGTATCAGCGTCATGAAGTGTTGATCACCAAGCTGTGCGGGGTGATGTTTATCGGCTTCGCGATCAATGCCCTGGCCCATGCGTTGCCGGGCTTGCTGGGCAGTAAAACGTCCTGAGTACCGACGACCGTTCGTCGCACCAGCAAGTTTTTTCTAAACCTTTGCCGCCCTGAAAATTCAGATTCAGGGCGGGGCTCGTTCCCCGGCATGTATTTATTACCTGGAGGAACCCATCATGAGCCGCATGGCTATCCGGTTACGCACCGCCACTTTCGCGATGCTGCTGGGCCTCGGCGCCAGCAATGCTTTTGCCCAAGGCCCCGCCGAATTTATCGAGCAAGCCTCGGCCAAGGGCATGGCCGATATCGAAACCAGCCGCATGGCCCACGCCAAGACCTCGTCTCAGGAAATCAAGGACTACACCATCGAGGTCATCAACGAACGCACCCTTGCCAATCAACATTTGGCGGCCATTGCGAAAAAACTCGACTTGCCGGTGGCGCCTCGCGACCAGATCGTCGACAAGGCTGAAACCTTGATGCCTGAGCTGACCGATGGCGACTCCTTTGACGCCGCCTACACGGCTCAGCAGGTCAAGGCCAACGAAGATGCAATCGCGTTGTTCAAGCAGGAAGGTGCTGCTTCGGATATCCCTGAGATAAAGGCATTGGTCGACGAAACCCTGCCCAAGCTGGAAACCCGCCTGGAAAAAGCCCGGGCGCTGGCTTCGTCCTACAGCAAGAGCCGCAACAGCGACGGTTGATCGCGGGCTTTACCAGGAAACGGCGGTTGGAGCTGATCCAACCGCCGTTTTTTTACGCCTGGTTCAGGTCGGTCTTGCCTGGGGCCGCCGCCGTGCCGTCGCCGCCGAGGTTGACGGTATGGCGCTCGCCCAAGGTACGGTATTCGCTGCGCAGTTTTTCCAGGGCTTTGAAGTCCAGGCCATCGAGGCTTCATGGCGATGCTCCAGGTAAGTGCTGATGAAAGTACTGACCGTGGCGGCACGCTGAAATTTCTTTTTACAATTGTTGACCTACATGAATTCGGTCGGGCCGTGCAACCGTTGGGCAGGTGCGGGGTGCAGGCATCGAACCCTGCTTGTGCAGGCTGGTCACTGTTTCATCACCCCGTTGAATGGAAGCGCGATCATGAGCCTCTCTCGTACTCTCTGCCTGGCCTGCTGCCTGGTGCTGTTGCAAGGCTGTTTCGACAGCTCTGACAATGAAACCCAGGACAACACCGACGGCAGCAAATCCTCGGTGCAAATGAAGGATTCCAAGGCTGATCAGCCCTAGCGCTACGTGGCTTTCAGAACAATGACCTTGTGACCCCGCCATCCTCGAGGGTCAGCAAGTACTGCTTGGCTTCAAGCCCGCCGGCAAACCCGGTGAGGCCGCCCGCAGCACCAATCACCCGATGGCAGGGCGCGACGATCGAAATAGGATTGCGCCCGTTCGCCGCCCCCACCGCGCGCACAGCCTTGGGGTTGCCGATCTGTTGGGCGATCTGGCTGTAGCTGCGGGTTTCACCGAAGGGAATAGTCAGCAGCGCACCCCAGACTTTTTTCTGGAACTCGGTGCCGTCAAAGTCCAGTTCCAGCTCGAAGCACTCGCGGGTGCCGGCAAAATACTCGTTCAACTGCCGCTCGGCCTCCAGCAGCACCGCGCTGTGGTTGACTTCCACCAGCTCGCCCAGGCGCACACGGTTGGCGCGCTCGGCCTCCCACAATATGGCGGCGAGCTTGCCGTTGCGGGCAACCAGGGTCAGTTGGCCGACGGGGGAGGGCATGAGTTTGTATTCACACGGCATGAGCGGGCTCCTTGTTGAGTGGATCGTTTATCGCCTGCACTTTAGCGCTCGTCGCGGGTGGCTGAACTACGTTTCTTGCGCTCAAATTCGGCGATGTTATCGCTCCTGTTGCAGCACCTTCAGCGCTGCCGATGCCAGGAACCCCGAACGACTTTTTTCTTCCGGGTGGTGCAGCACGTACTCATCAATGCGGTTGAGCAAGTAGCCAGGCAGCGTGATGTTGAGTTTTTGCGCCTTGCCCAGGTACTTGGTTACATCAATATCCACCACCGCCCAGGTACAGCCGGCGTACAGGGGGTTGGCTGCGTGCAGCGTGACCTTTTGTGCGCTGGGAATGGGCGCGCCCTCTTCGGCCAGCAGCTCAAAATGGCCTTCTATGGCTTCCCGTGCCATGGCCATGGCGTCGTCCAGGTCATCACCGGCAGAGAAGCAGCCAGGGATGTCAGGGACTTCTACGCCCCAGGCGTGGTGATCGTCGCCGGTTGAAATTGCAATCGGATACAGCATGTTCTTGTCCTCCAGGTACGCTTCAAGCGAGCAGAGCTTGTTTCAAGATGCTCTTGGCGGTCTTGTCCAACAGATGCTTCTTGGGGTGGGGAATGGTCACCAGCCCAGGCTTGGCAGGGTGTTTAAAATGATGATGGCTGCCCCTGACGCGCACCAGGTACCAGCCATCAGCCACGATATGGCCTATCAAATATCGGCTATCCACATCACCTCCTTGTGGTGTGTTGGTGGTGACTATAACTACTAAATAAAAATTATCAACACTCTACCCACCAACAAAAGAGGGCAGGCGGTGCAAGAAGTTTATGGGGGCGGGGCGAGGCTGCTGGATGAAGGTATTGCGGGGTTTTACTGATAAATCCCAGGCACAAAAAAACCGGCTTCAGGAGCCGGTTTTTTATTCATCCTCCATCAAGGTCAAGCTGATGGGGGAGGACAATCTGAGTGGAGCGGGTAGAGGGAATCGAACCCAAACCCATATGTCACGTAAGCCATTGATATTTAGGATATTTGGAGGGAGATTGTAGGAGCTGTTTGTAGGAGAGGGAATAGGGCATTTGTCGCTTACCGCAGCTCATCGCGAAGCCCACAGATTGGAGGTCCTAGGATCGAGTGGGGGAGCAAGAGGTATTGAGGCCATTGTTTTCTTGCTCCCGGCGTCAATCCTTATAGTTAGCTAGGCAGGGGCTCGGAGAAAGGCAAGACAGAGCCGAATAGGTGTTGATTCAAAATGTCTTCCTTGGTATACATATTCACTCACTCAATGCTCTATCGGGCTCCTTACGTTCGGGCATTGTTTTAAAGCCGTGCAGCCATGGCGGACCCTAGAAGCTTGCGACACAGGGGTTATCGGAGGAGATGCCGTAAGGCAGCTGAGACCGAGTCGAGCGCAACATCATGAGAAACCTTAGACGCCTTATCATGATGAATGTGAAAGCTCAGCTACAGACGTCAGAGACTCTAAACGGAAGGTATCGCCTCCGATGGATTCAAGGTTGATTCCCTAGCCTGCTCACCAGTGAGTGGGTAGGGGGAAATACAACCTTCTCTACCAGAAGGTCCATAACATCAAAAGCTACACGTCAACATCGTGTGGCTTTTTTGTTTTTAATGTTTCTGCTACTGCTCTTCGATGAAATCGGCTGTAACCACCGGAATACAAGCGCTGTAGCCCAAACGCGAAGACAGTAACGCAACAAAACGCTACTGTAACGCAACAGAATCTGATGAATTGTGTTGCGTTAGACTCCCACCGGTGCAACTAGCGCTTTTTTTGGCTCCTAGCTTCCCCAGCGCAGTTGAATCCACAGAACAAATATCAACGGTCAACGACTCATTATTGTGACGCGGCGGCTTCATGGACGCATCTGGTCGGTCTCGATCCCGGCTAAGGTTGATCAAAAACAAAGAGGAAAAGGCCGTATGAGTGATATCCAACTGTTCCGTTTGAGTTCCACAGACGGAGCCAGCGAGCTGCCTGCCCGCGCAGTCGCGATGGAAAAGCAATTGCAAAACCTGATGGAAGCGCAGATGGAGTGCTTTCTCGGGGTGCGATTTCTTGCCAGCGAATACGGCACTGGCAAGACCCATAAGGGCCGCATCGATTCACTCGGATTAGACGAAAACGGCTGCCCGGTAATCATCGAATATAAGCGTCACAGTAACGAGAATGTGATTAACCAGGGCCTATTTTACCTGGACTGGCTACTCGACCACCAAGCCGAGTTCCGCTGGCTGGTGATGGAAAAGCTCGGTAAAGACGCTGCTGAGCAAATTGAGTGGAGCGGCACGCGCCTGCTATGCATTGCTGCCGACTTCACCCGCTACGACCAACACGCGGTGCAACTAATCCAACGCAATATTGAGTTGATTCGCTACAAGTTGTTTGGCGATGACTTGTTGCTACTGGAGCTAGTCAATGCGGTAAGTGTGACCAACGCCGTTACTTTGACCAAGGTGGACGAGGTTGAGCAAGGTAAGTCGGTAGTTTTAGGGCGGGATAGGACATGGCAAGAACAGTTGACTCAGGCACCGGAGGAGATTGAGGCCCTCTATGAGCAAACCACCAGCTACCTGCACTCTCTCGGCGACGATGTTCAGGAAAAACCGCTGAAGCTCTATGTTGCCTTCCGCCGCTTAAAGAATTTTGCCTGCGTGGTGATCCAGCCCAAGCGCTTGCTAGTGATGCTTAAGCTCAGTCCTGATTCACTGGCGCTGGAAGCAGGCTTCAGCCGCGATGTGCGCAGTATCGGCCATTGGGGCACCGGCGACCTAGAGCTGAGTCTGCGCAGTGTTTCGGACCTGGAAAAAGCTAAAGTGCTGATCGAGCGTAGCTACCAGGAGAATTAGATGCTGGCTGGAATCCCGCATGGAAAGGCGGCGCTGGCAAATGAGTCTGACTCCGGATCTGCGGTTACCTTGACTTGCCTTTAGGCTTCTCAGCCTTTCCCCATCTCACAGCAGATACTAACCCCCAGTTCCCGCTTTCGTTGGGACGCCGCCATCGTGCAACCGGCATCGTCCGGAGATACCTCAGTGCTTCTTCGAACGAGCTGAAGCGCTGCTCGGCATACTTGTCGCCCACCCGGAATGACCCATCTCTTGGGCTAGCAAGTCCTCGATGAAAGCAGCTGTCGTCAGAAGCAAATGGAACCTCTACGGCTTCGTATAACGCTGCTGGTTCGACGATCTCAAAGAACGCGCTCACATCTACACCCAGAGCGTCTGCAAGCCCTTCTATAGCATCTAGGGAGGGGTTCGCCATACCGCGTTCGATGCGACTCATGTAACTGCGGGCGATGGAGGCATGGTCCGCAAATGCTTCTTGGCTGAGCCCGGAGGCAAGTCTCAATTCTTTGACTCGCAAACCGAACCGCTCTCGTAATGGAATTTTCATTCCCTAAATGTCGCTGCGATGTAAACTAAACGGCCACGCTCTATTCGGAACATTTCAAACCTAATAGGGCTTCTTAGCAGATACTGCTAAGGCGGAATTACAGGCGCGGTTCTCTACCTGCGTGCTTTGTAAAAGCATGTTGGGACGCGGAAACCATAAAAAGGACGTGTGCGATGCAGTTTTTAATGAAGCTCATGGGGTGTATCGGGATTGTGTTTGCGATAACGCAAGGAGTTACCCGGTGTTCGGGAGGCAACGAAAAGGCTAGGGTCGCTGTTAGATACGTGGTCAACGAAACCCCACAAACGGGCGACCTACAAACGAAAGAAAATATTGCGCCTGAAACACTGCCTGGGGATGAAAACCTGACAAAGGTCGAGGAGGACTCTGAGTGCTACAGCGGTGTTTCCCCTAAGCTCAGAGCTCTGATCGACGACATCCATGCCTGCGCTCTTGAAAACGCTCTAGGCAACCACGACAGCTCAGCCCTTAAAATTATTCCCGCCCGGGGCTACAAAAATGGCGTTGCGGGAGTCTTCAAGAAGTATCGCTTGCACGTTAACCAGAATGCCGATGTAAGTTGCCGAGACGAGCCTTGGCCAGATACGGGCGCCGCTGGTTGCAAGGTGGGTTTCTACGTCAGCCGTATCAGGGCATCGAATAAATATTCAGATTTGGCAGGTTGGACTGCGGTCTGGTTTCGAGGAGTCAATGACGCTTCATTTCGACCTGTCAGCCCATTTGCAGAACACATATCGACAGTCAATGACTCCATACTGCGTGTCGGTGGTCTTATGGATATGTCGGATCGGCCTTGACCCCGGCTATCGTAGCCCTTGAGACCGCGTATTTTCGCGCAAGGGCGCTTATGCTGGCGCCCTCAGCTACAGACCTCAAAATATCAGATCGATGCTCTGGCGTGATTTTAGAAGGTCGACCAAGTTTCTTCCCCTCGGCCTTTGCTCGCGTCAGTCCGGCTTGCGTCCGCTCTATCAACAGATCTCTTTCCATCTCCGCTACTGCCGCCAGCATCGACAGCAAAAGCTTGCCTGCGGGGGAGGTCAGGTCCGTTGAGCCCAACTGGTGGACCACAACCTTGATGTTCCTTGCCCCAAGATTGCGGACGGTCTGAAGCACATCAATTGCATCCCGGCCAAGTCGGTCCAGCTTGGCGACCAGCAAGGTTTCGCCGTCTCGAATCTTGGTTAGCAACTCTTTGAACGCCGGTCGCTGGCTGGAAGCTGATTTACCGCTGATGGTATCTGCGAACCAATAGTCAATCGACCAGCCGGCGTTGGTGAGCTCCAGACGCTGATTCTCAGTGTCCTGAAGAACGGTTGATACGCGTCCGTATGCAAAAGTGGCCATCTGCTATTTTCTCCTGTAGGAATACGGTGTCGAAAATAGGATGGCCTGTCAGAAAAGCCAAGGCTATTTTCCTGTCAGGGACGCAAGGTGATTTTGGGGATGCCAGAAAACGGTCGATTTTTGACACTCTGGTTTTGGGTCATGAATAGCAATGGAGCAGCGTTGTGGATAAAAAAACGAAGGGATCTTGGTTAATTCATCACACCAATAAGTTGCAGTCGGTGTCCACTCAGCAGGGATATGAAAATACGTTCGTGGCTGGGAAGGCGGGTATTCTGCTCTCAGCAATTTCCGCTGATAAGGCTACGACCTTGAGCAAGGTGAGGGTTGAAACGCTGGCAAATGCTGCAAATATCAACACTGCTTTTGAATTGCCCCGGCTCCTATCACTTTTGAAGGAGCATGAGTTCATTGACGACACCTCCAGCGGGATCACCGCAGTGGGTATAACATCTGCGGTTGTTTTGCAGCACACTGCCGCTATTTTCTCTGAGTTAGAGCCTAGTCCAATGGAGCTCGCAGCAATTTCACTGGCGGAGATGGCATCGATAGCCCCGTCTTATGCTACCGATGCAATGGAGGAGATTTCCGATACCTTTGAGCTTGCTTCGGCAGATTCAACGCAGCTTTTATACGATGCCAATCAGATCGGGTTCGTTGACTTTGAGAATCTGGATAAAGATAGATCTATTTTGTTCAACGGGAATCTTTTTCGGCGTGACTCGGCACAAAAAATAAAAACGGTTCTTGACTCGATGAGCCCAGCAGAGCAGCAATCCTTGACCGAGTTTACGGAGGCTTTGAAGCGATGTGCATGTATCGATGTAGATACGGCTGAGAAAATGCTCGGCAAGCCGCTGTTTCAAAAGACATCATCAATCGGTATTTTTGATGTAAGTATCGTCAGTAACAATAGTTCAAATACCGGTTTCGTAACCTTACCTGCCGCGTTCTCGAAATATAGTAATTCTATGATTGACGATGCATTCGACTTGGCGAAGGCTTTCCTCAGTTCGATCACATATGGTATCAGTAAGAGCCACCATGCTCGGGGCCAGATTAGAATGGTGGATCAATTGTTGTCTGCTTTGGTTCGGGGGGAAAGTATTGGGCCGGTTGCTGCAATAGCACAAGATTATAGAATATTGGAAATGAAGGGTGTCGTTTCGGTGAAAATGGGAGAAAAGAAAGGGCGAACTGGTCCTATGTTGACGCTGCTAAAAAAAGAAATTGGGGAGCTGGCTCTCCAAGCTATTCGACAGGGTGATGTCAGTGAACACTCACTTTCATCTCTTCCAACCGCAGCAATAACCAGCTACGTAGGGCCTGAGCAAAATCGTTTCAGGGCTAGAAAGACACAGCTTCAGACAAGTCCTAAAGCAACGAATGATATGCTTTCGGCACTTAGAACGGGAGGGCTATAGATTTGAAATCTCCTACGTTAGGTAAAGGACACATTGCTGAAGAGTTGCTGAGGGCTTATTTTTCTAAGGCCGGATATTATGCTATCAGAGGCGTTCCCTTTGTATATGAAGGGTTTGATGTGACTGATATCGATCTGTGGCTTTATAGTAGGGCTTCGTCAGTTTCAAGAGAGATTACAATAGTTGATGCCAAAAACAAAAAGACGCCTCAAGCAATAGAGCGTATTTTTTGGGTGCATGGATTGAAAACTGCTGTCAAAGCAACTAGTGCGATAGTCGCAACGACTGATAAAAGGCCTGAGGTTAAGAATTTTGGGAAGCAACTGGATGTAGTTGTTTTGGATGGCGCTTTTTTGGCGCGATTAGGTAGTCGGGATGGTCTGGATCCTCTTAGGTTGAGTGATGAGGAACTGAGTAGTAGTCTGGATGGCTACACTCTTGGTAAGTTGGATGGCGATTGGAAAGGCCGGATCAAGACTTGTAAAGGTTTACTTTCGAAGGGGCTAAGTTTCGATAGTTGTAATTATTGGCTGGAGCAGGGGAGGTTTTTTGCAGGTAATGCATCTGCAAATGTTCCTCAGAGAGAGAATGCTCTTCGATGTATGTATTTGATTTGCTCTTTTATCACTATAGCGATTGACTATCTGTTGAGGGACCTTTCGTTTCTCGAGCAAACGGAGCGTTGTTCTACCCTTGATGAAGGCTTCAAGTATGGTTCTCGCGGACGAACTGGAGTAAAGAAAGTCCTGGAGTTTGCGTTAGGCCTAGTGGAAGAACATGCTACTGATGGAACTAATATATCGAGGCAGGTTAGATCAAGTATCGACTCCCAGCTAAGTGCGTTGCAAACTGATATTCTGAGCCAGTTCTTTTCTAAACCAGAGGTCGCACGGAGTCTTTTTTCGGTTGCTAAAGAGTTCGAAGGGCTAGCAATGCAAAGGAAATTCTCCGGGCATGGGTCGGCAACAGTAGAGCTTAGAGGAGTCCTATACTGCTTCATGGATCATTGGTCCATCAGTCGGAAGAGCTTGAGTGGAGTCTGAGGTCTTTTGTTTGACAACGAACTATTGTGAGCTGTAAGGAAGGGGGAGTTACAGTGCAGGCTGTATGCTCCACCCTTTCTGTCATAATGCTTTATTAGGGTTGGTTTTTCTTCTGTGTAGAGCTTGCTTCACTCCAATCAGGGCGGTTTTTGAGTTGAAGCGCGTAATTAGGGGGAGTTTGAAGTCTAATGAGTCCAAATAGGGCTGTGAACGCGCTGCCGCATCTTTGCTGTATCGCTTTAGGCTAGTTGTGTCTCCTCTTGTATGACCGGCTATTGCACTGATGACTGTTTCTGGTGTGCCTTTGTCTACTAGAGCAGTTATCAAAGTATGTCTAAACGAGTGGAAGGTTTTCATCCCGTCTCTTCTCATTTTTAGCTGAGTTCCAAGAAAACGTTCATTGAACCACGCGCCTGCTGCCTTCCCGTATCCCTTGACTCGATCATATCTGAGTTCAGGGAAAAGCCTCGTATGGCCATTGGTTTTAAGCAGGTCAATATATTCACTAAAACCGAGCTCTATGAGGTTCGAATGGATGGGGATTAAGCGCTTGGAATCGTCATTTTTTATCGACTTATCCACTGCTTTGTCAGCAATCTTTGTTTCGTCAGTGGTGCTAGTCTGTTCATTTATGAATGCGCAGAACTTTCCCTCCTCATATTCTATTATGTCAGTTAGGTGTAGCTGTGAGATTTCATTTAAACGGGCCCCGGTGTAAAGGCCTAGCAGCGGAAGCCAGTAGTAATAGGGCCTGAAGTCACTTAGGCCGCCGCCCTTGTTCCTTTTGGCTCCCCCATGGGCAAACCATTCTGCTGAGAATATAGAGGTTAGATCGTCATGGTCGAAGGGGTGGCGGTCATCTTGGGCTCTCGTCTTAACACCGCGTGTTTTTCGGATGATTTTGTCGGCAGGATTTTTGCCAAAGTAATCTTCCGTTACCGCCCATCTGAATACTTCAGATAACTTACCTAGGTAGCTCTCAACCGTCTTTTCCGAAAGGCGCGGCTCATTATTCTTTTCGGCGAATACGAGTAGCATCGAAGCGTCGTTAGTGCCGTGTCGTCTGGCCGCTTGATAACGATTAGAAGGCATTAGTCTCAATTTTGATTCATAATTACGAATGAGCTCTCTATCAATGGCTCCAAGTGATGGGTCCCCCATCAACTCTACAAAGCAACCGCAGACGGTGCTCATTTTTTTCTGTTGATCCAGTCCCCATCCGGGCGCCTTATGATCTAAAAATTTCCGAACAAGTGAAGATGTAGCCATTCCGGAGAATACAGGGTTGCAAAAACGTAGCCCCGTGCTTGGTAGCCACGGAGCTGGTAGAGCTACAGTAGCGATCGCAGTCGTCGTCACAGGCGCACTGGCAACTGTTGAAGTGGGCGAAGTCCCAGGCGGTGGAGAGATTAACATCGGCATTTTCTTCGTTAGGGAACTTGCCCATTGCTCTCTGATTCTACCGGCCTGCAGTTTTGTAATAAAAGTAGTCGAAGTTGTGATGCGAATTCCAGGTAGGTCACAAAATAAGGCTGTTCTATCGGTGCTATGAGTCAGGAATACGCACTCATCGGAGAAACCGGAAGCGATGAGGTTTGAGATGGTTATTCTTGGATGATAAGGCTTTAGTGTTCCTGTGAATATTTGTAGTATTCCGGTCCGAATTGCGCCGTCTAGGACAAACCCGCCAGTATCGTCTTCGCGCTCTATTTTTAGGTGATCTTCGATCCAATACATCTGCTCAGAATTTACACTGCACGAGATAGGGATATTGTTGTTTAGCGTTTCCTCGAGAACCAATTTCGGCTTGACATCAAATGCCTCGCTAAAATCCTGAATGCTGATTCGTCCAGCTCCTGCTAGGAGAGGACTCCCGTCAATGACTTTTTGTTCGTCCACGTCTAGCTCACCTATGCATGAGTGCCACCCTGCCAACAGACGTAATGCTACAGATTTAGCAGTTAAAAAATCAGTAGTTTGGGTGGACGCATGAATCTCACGCTGTGAAAAATACGCACGATAGCGAGCCGGGACGGTGATGCGAAGGACGTAGATTCCGCTCGAGCGGCGGTAGAGGTTGTTGCGTTGCGTCACTTAGTAGGAGCCCTTTGTAGGAGGACTACGTGACTGTCTCGTTTTCTACCCAGTGGATTTCATAAAAATCAATGGGTTAGGAGAGAGGTGGAGCGGGTAGAGGGAATCGAACCCTCAACTAAAGCTTGGGAAGCTTTCGTTTTGCCACTAAACTATACCCGCTCAGAGCGGCTGACTTTGTACCAGAAGTGCGCGGCGATTTGAAGTTTTTCTTTGAAAAATGTGCAAGTTGCGAGCGTCAGCGGATGCTTTGAGCCCGCCCCAGGCAGAAACGCTGCACCGTCCCTGCCCAGGGCCTTGCTTTCAAATCGCAAACGCATGCAGGGCCTGGCCCTGGTGATGCCGCAGTCGACTCACCGACTGTTCCGGTTTCAAAAAGCCCATCAATGCCTGCCGACTGTCATTGCACGCGGCCTTGTGCTCCATGTCCAGAAAGTGCCCGGTGGCCTGGATGGTGCCGAAGCTGCTGTTCGCTACATGTTGCCCAAACAGCCGGGCATCCTCGGCACTGGTGTATTCGTCCCACTCGCCATTCAAGAACAGAACCGGAATGTCGATCTGCCGTGCGGCCTTGAGGTAGCACTGGCGGTCGCTATTGAGCACCTGGCTGATGTGGTAGTGCATCTGCCCGTACTCGTGCTCGGCCAGGGTGCTGACGTGTCGATAGTTGAAGCGCTTGAACAGTGGCGGCAGGTGTTTGCCGATGGTGCTGTTGACCAGGTTGCCGACGCTGTGACGGTCGAGGGTGCCGAGGTAGTCGACGCCACGTTCCAGGTAGTCGCGCATCGGTGCGTTGATCACTGGGGAGAAGGAGCTGATCACGGCTTTCTCCACGCGCCGGGGACGCTGGGACAGGGCGACGAGCGTGGCGACACCGCCCCAGGAAAACGACAGCACATGCTCGGCGGCGAAGTGTTCGATGAGTTCCAGAAGGATCTGGCCCTCAATGTCCTTCGTCAGCATTTGCTCATGGCGGTTGTGGGCTTTGGAACGACCGGCGTAGGGCTGATCGTACAAAACCACATTGAATTGCGGATGCAGGCTTTTCACGGTCTGGGCGAACGACGCGGTGGTGGCCATGGAGCCGTTGACCAGGATGATGGTCTTTTGAGCAGCGTCCGCGCGATAGAACTCCGTGTAAACCCGATACTGACCCTGTATATCCAGCACAGCGATTTCTGGCCTCATGTCGTAAGACTCCTGGCAAGCGGGTGATGCGCGCAGATCACTCTGCACGAGCTTTGTGACAGGTAGGCATACGCCTGGAAGGGAGGCCCATGTCGGTCCGATGAGGCTGGCCGACGGGTGTTGTTATGGCGGGCAACTTGCCTGGGCCCCTACGTCAAGCGGTACGGGCCGGCAATGTGTTTCTTGGAGGTCGGGTGACTCACCAGTCAGATTGCGGCTGGCGGTTTGATTTAAGCAGGAGGCGGGCCAGGTCGCACGTTTGACCCTGGGCTTTTGCCGATCACCGGCTGAACGGTCATATCTGGCGGATTTCAGCTTCTGTCAGCGGCCGATATTGGCCGGGGGCGAGTTGTTCATCCAGCACTAGCGGGCCCATGCGTTCGCGATGCAGGCGCGTCACCTTGTTGTCGAAGTGCCCGAACATGCGCTTGACCTGGTGATAACGCCCTTCAATGATGCTCAGGCGCGCACTTTTGGGGCTCAACACTTGCAGGTCGGCCGGTTGGGTGGTCAGGTCTTCGAAGGCGAAGTACAGGCCGGCACTGAACGTTGCGGCGTACTGCGGGCCAATCGCCTGTTCGGTCTCCACGTAGTAGACCTTGGGCAGCTTGGTCCTGGGCTGGGTCAGGCGCCGGGACCACTGGCCATCATTGGTGATCAGCAGCAGGCCGGTGGTGTTGAAGTCCAGGCGGCCGGCGATATGCAGGTCGCCCTTGTCCGGCTCATCCAGCAGGTCGAGGACGGTGGGGTGTTGGGGGTCGACGGTGGCACTGACGCAGCCTGGCGGCTTGTGCAGCATGAAGTAGCGCGCGGGTTTCCCCACCTGCAGGATCTCGCCATCACATTCCACGCGGCTGAACTCGCGCACTTCATGGTGGGGGTCGGCAACCGGCAGCCCATCGACTTGAATCCGTCGCTCCGCCAGCAGTAAGCGCACTTGCTGGCGATTGAAGCGGGGCAGGTTACTGAGGAATCGGTCGATACGCATTACCGGGGCTCGGCTGCGCGCAGTTGTGCGTCGACCTGGGCACAGCGCGGGCACAGGCAGGCCTTGTTGCGCAGCTCCATCGGCAGGGCTTCGAGCACCTTGGGATCGATGGTGACGCTGTAGCACCAGCAGGCACGGTCAGCGGTGCGCGGGTCGGCCAGGGTGCAATCGTTGCGAGCGCCGCAGGCCGGGCAAAGTGTGGGAGTGTTCATCGGTCGGTTCAGGTGTCATGGCGTCGAGGTTCCGGCGAAACCGGTGTATTTGGCACGATACAGACCTGGGCGGTTTATTGCGCCATAGATGTATCAATCTATGTCCAAGTCGCACCAGATTTGCTTTTTGCGGTCTGATCTCTTGTCATTCAGTGAAAGCTGTCTGTCGCCCCCCAGCGTCGCTGGTGTGTGCTCTTCCGCGGTCCAGGAGGCCGCCATGTATCGTCGATTGCTCATCACAGCTGTGCTCGGTTTGACCCTTTCTGCTTGCGTGCCCTATTACGATGGAGGCTCCAGCTACTATCGATCCGAAGTCTATACCGCACCCGCGCCGGTCTATTACTACGGCGGCGGTCCGTCATACCAGTACCGGCGCGGCTATTACGCACCGCCACCACGCTATTACCCGGCGCCGCGTTATTACCAGCCGGCGCCCCGTTACTATCAGGCCGGGCCAAGGGTGGGCTACCGTCCCTATCCCAGTCAGGGATGGGGGGATCATCGGGGCTACAACGGCCATGGTCGCGGCGATGGACGTGGCGGTGATTATGGCCGGGGACGTGGCGGGCATCGGTAGTCAGACTTTTCTTTGAAACGGCGCGAAACGCGCCGTTTTTTTGTGGGCGACCGTCTGTCTGGGCTGTCATATTTAACAGCTATCTTAAGTGTTCTTCTAGAACTTTACTGGGTGGCAAGACCTCAGTAGCTCAACGGAATGACACATGATCAGCCGGGCACTTATTCTTTTTTTACTCGGTTTTTTTTCCTTCGCTCACGCCAGCGCAGAATTCAGCTGCCCCTATCCCTCGTCGATCAAGCGCAAGGCGGGCCATTTCCAAAGTGACAATGGCCACTGGAGGAGCCCTGCAGGCGGGGCCGACAGTTTTTTGGAAAGATTTGTCGGGGCGGTTTTTATTCCGGCCAATGACCAGGAGCGTAAACAAGGCTACTTGGAGTATTGCACCTACAAGGCGGCCAACAACCAGTGGGTCAACCTCAGGTTCCAGGCGCCCGAGCCCCTGTCCGGCATGTCGCTGACCGACTCCACCCATTGGATGCAGGCCCGCGGGCCGTTTGACCAGGAAATTTTTGTGTGCACGGACAGCCAGCCCGACAACTGTTCGTTCACCCTCGATCGCCCAAAATACTAGCCCGTCGCTTGACTTGCGTCTGTCATAAATCAGACAGGTCTGCCAGCGGATGGCGGCCTTCCCAGGCCTTGTGAAAGTGCGCCTCGACCACCGCCTCGGGAATGCGCTTGATATCTGGCCAGTGCCAGTGTGGCTGCTGATCCTTGTCGATCAGGCGAGCGCGTACCCCTTCGCTGAACTCCGGATGCCGACAGCAGTTGAGGCTCAAGGTGTATTCCATCTGGAACACCTGCGACAGAGAAAGGTGCCGCGCCCGTCGGATCTGCTCCCAGACCAGGTGTGCGGTCAGCGGGCAGCCCTCGCTCAAGGTCTTGCCGGCCCGGCTGAACAGCGGGTCGGCATGCTCGCGCAGTTGGCTCAAGGCGCGCCAGGCGCAGTGCACATCACCCACATCCAACCATGCGTCGATCTGCTGGCGGCGCGGCAGCCACTGTGGTTCGGGCTGCTGGCTGGCGGCCTCCTGGGCCAGGGCCTTGAACAGGCTGTTGAGCTGCATCGCCGTCTGTTCCTGCCAGTTCAGCTGTAACAGGCCCTCAAGCATTTCGTCCTGTTGCTCATCCAGCAGGAAGCGGTCGGCCAGGCCCAGGTCCAGGGCGTCGCGCCCGTTCATATGGGCGCCGGTGAGGCCCAGGAACAGGCCGAGCTTGCCGGGCAGGCGCGAGAGGAACCAACTGGCGCCGACGTCCGGGTACAGGCCGATGCTGATTTCCGGCATGGCCAGCCGGCTGCTCGGGGTGACGATGCGGATGGCGGCGCTTTGCAGCAAACCCATGCCACCGCCCAGAACATAGCCATGGCCCCAGCAAATCAGCGGCTTGGGGTAGGTGTGCAGGTGGTAGTCCAGACGATATTCGGCAGCAAAAAATTGCGCGGCCAGGGCGGGTACTTCGCCCGGGTGCTCGCGGCAGGCCTGGGCCAGGCTGCGCACTTCACCGCCGGCGCAAAACGCCTTGGCGCCGTTGCCGCGCAGCAGCACGCAGACGATTTGCGGGTCTTTGGCCCAACTCGCCAGGCGCTCGCCCAGGGCCAGGATCATCGGCAGGGAGAGGGCATTGAGGGACTTTTCTGCGTCCAGGCTGGCGATGCCGATACGGGCGCCGTCTGTGCCAGTGAGCTCTTCGAAGTGCAGATTCATCATGACCTCAATCGGTAAATTGAACGTTGAGTATGATCCCTTCGTGGGAAAGTGCCGGTTGCGCGTCAGATCAATTGACAAGTGGGGTGGGCTTTCCTAGGGTTCGCCCATTCTTTTTACATGATGCTTTTCTGATGACTGTCGACGACCGTATCAAACTTGAACCGAGCTGGAAACACGCCCTGCGTGAGGAATTCGAGCAGCCGTACATGAGCCAATTGCGCGAGTTCCTGCGCCAGGAGCATGCGGCGGGCAAGGAAATCTACCCGCCGGGCCCGTTGATCTTCAACGCGCTCAACTCCACGCCGCTGGACAAGGTCAAGGTGGTGATCCTCGGCCAGGACCCGTATCACGGCCCGGGCCAGGCCCACGGTCTGTGCTTCTCGGTGCAACCGGGCGTGCCGGCGCCGCCGTCCCTGGTCAATATCTATAAAGAGCTCAAGCGCGACCTCAATATCGACATCCCCAGCCACGGCTGCCTGCAAAGCTGGGCCGACCAGGGTGTGTTGATGCTCAATACCACCATGACCGTGGAGCGCGCCAATGCCAACGCCCATGCGGGCAAGGGCTGGCAGTTCTTCACCGACCGGGTGATCGAGATTGTCAGCGAGCATCAGCCGCACCTGGTGTTCCTGTTGTGGGGCGCCCATGCCCAGGGCAAGCAAAAGCTGATCGACGCGACCAAGCATCTGGTGCTGACCTCGGTGCATCCGTCGCCGTTGTCGGCATATCGCGGGTTTTTGGGCTGCGGGCATTTCAGCCGGACGAATAAGTTTCTTGAGCAGAATGGCGAGACGCCGATCGAGTGGCGGTTGCCGCCGCTCTGAAGGTCAGCACAAGGTAGAAGTTGCCTGCGATGACTGACAGTCTGCCGATATCTCTGTTGGCAGACACACCGCAATCGCAGGCAAGCCAGCGCCTATATTTAAATGGTGTCCGGCTGGCGGTTCCAATGGCGGAATAACGGCTCCGCCAGGAACAGCACAAACAACAGCCGCATCACCTGCATCGCCGTTACCAACGGCACCGACAGTTGCAGGGTCTCTGCCGTCAAACTCATCTCGGCAATCCCACCGGGCATCATCCCCAGCGTCAGCGAGCGCAGATCCAACTGCGTCAATGCACTCAAACCCACCGCCGCAAAGGTCGCGATCAGCATGCTCAGCAGTGTGCCAACCACCGTGCGGCCCATGAACGACGGTGCCCGTCGGAAGAACTGCCGGTTGAAGTGGCAACCCAGGCCACTGCCGATCAACCATTGGCCGATCTGGCTGCCACCTTCGGGCAGGCCGATGTGCAAATCCCAGGTGATACTGGCGACGGCACTGACCAGTAACGGCCCGAACAACCAGGGGTTGGGTTGGCGCAAGCGTTGCCAGCCCCAGGCCACCAGCGCGCCAATGGGAAACAGCAGGGCCAGCCAGGCCCAATCCACAGGCGCCGGGTGAAACTGTGGTGCGCCGCCGCCCAGTAAATACTTGAAGATTGCCGGCACACACAGCACCACCAGCAACACCCGTAGACTCTGGCCAGCCGCCACGCGACTGAGCACCGCGCCATTGCGTGCGCCCAGGTTGACCATCTCCCCGGAACCGCCCGGCATGCTTGAGAAAAACGCAGTGGCGCGATCTTCACCGCTGCGGCGCATCAACCACACGCCGACAATGCTCGACAGGCTGGTGACCAGCGCGCCGAAGAAGATCAGGCCAAAGTGGCTCATCACCTGTTCGATCACCACCGGGGTGAAGTGCAGGCCGATACCAATGCCCACCACCCACTGCCCGCATTTGCGCCCGCCGGGAATCTCGCCCAACTGCCAGGGCGTCAGGCAGCGCACCAGGATGATCGCCAGCAACGAGCCGACCATATACGGCAAAGGCCAGCCGACCAGGCTGGCCAGGTAACCGCCGGTCAGGCCGACCAGCGGTGTTCCCCACCATTGTCTAAGGGTGACCTCAGACATCGGCTACGGCACGACGCTGCAACGCGCGCTTGCGCCAGATACGCAGCAATGGCACGAGCAGCATGATGGCGGTCAGTACCCAGACGCCCAAAGTGATCGGGCTCGACCACAGAATTTCCAGCGTGCCATTGGAAATCGACAACGCACGCCGCAGGTTCTGCTCCATCAGGCCGCCGAGGATAAAGCCCAGCAGCAGCGGCGACAGAGGGAAGTCCAGCTTGCGCAGGATGTAGCCGAAGATGCCGATGGCGATCATCAGGAACAGATCGAAGGTGGTGGCGTGTACGGCATAGACGCCAATCGCGGTGATGATCGCGATCACCGGCACCAGCGCCCAGTTCGGCACGGCAAGGATGCGGGTGAAGATGCGGATCATCGGGATGTTGAGGACCACCAGCATGATGTTGGCGATAAACAACGAAGCGATCAGGCCCCAGACAATGTCCGGTTGCTGTTGGAACAGCAGCGGGCCAGGTGTGATGTTGTACAGCGACAGGGCGCCGATCATCACCGCCGTGGTGCCCGAGCCCGGAACGCCGAGGGTCAGCATTGGCACCATGGCACCGCAGACTGACGCGCCGATGGCGGTTTCCGGGGCGGCCAGGCCGCGCATGTCGCCTTGGCCGAACTTGCCGCTGGCGCCCGCGATACGTTTTTCGGTCATGTAGGCCACGGCCGAGGCCATGGTCGCGCCAGCACCTGGCAGTACGCCGATGATGAAGCCCGATACACCGCAGCGCAGGTTCACGGTCAACACCGACAAGGCTTCCTTGACGTTGAACATCATGCGCCCGGTGGCCTTCACCGCTTCCTGGCCACGGTGGGTTTTTTCCAGGAGCAGGAGGATCTCACTGATGGAGAACAGACCCAGGACCAGGACCACGAACTGGATACCATCGGTCAGATGGATGTTGTCACCGGTAAATCGGTATACACCGCTATTGGCATCGATGCCGACGCAGGCAAGGAACAGGCCGATCAACGCCGAGACAAAGGTCTTCAGCGGCTTGTCACCGGCCATGCCGCCCAGGCAGACAATCGCAAACACCATCAGTACGAAATATTCCGCAGGTCCGAAGGCAATCGCCCATTTGGCCAGCAGCGGGGCGAACAGCACCATGCCGCAGGTGGCGATAAACGCACCGATGAACGAGCTCCAGGCTGAGAGCGACAGCGCCACCCCGGCCATGCCTTTGCGGGCCATTGGGTAGCCGTCGAGGGTGGTCATCACGGTGGAGGCTTCGCCCGGGATGTTCAGCAGGATCGAGCTGATCCGGCCGCCGTATTCGCAGCCCAGGTACACGGCTGCCAACAGGATCAGTGCCGACTCGGGCGGCAGGCCCAAGGCAAATGCGATGGGGATCAACAACGCCACGCCGTTGATCGGGCCCAGGCCCGGCAACAGGCCGACGACGGTGCCGATCAGGGTGCCGCACAGTGCGGTCACCAGGTTATAGGGGCTCAGCGCGACGCCGAAACCCTGGCCCAAATAGCCAAAAGTATCCATATCAGTTCTCCAGAACGTCGAGCAGACCGAGGGGCAGCGGTACGTCCATGGCTTTATCGAACAGCAGATAAAGACCGACGCTCATCAAGGTGATGATCACCACGCCGGGCAACCAGCGCCCTCCATACAGCCGTGCCATCGGAATACCAATCAGCATGCTGCTGAGAATGAAACCCAGAGATTCGAAAGTGCCGGCAAACACCAGCAGCAAGCTCACGCAGATCCCGATCTTAATCAGGGTCGGGCGGTCCAGCGGCGGTTCATCGTCAGTGTGTTTGGTCGGTTGCGGACGAATCAGCATGTAGGTCAGAGCCAGGCCCATCAGCCCGAGCAACAGCAGTGGGAAGGCCCGAGGCCCTACTGGCTCGTAGGAAAAGGCCGCCTGATAGGGCCAGGCCATCAGCGCCAGGCCGATACACACCAGTAACAGCACTGCGGCGAATATGCGTTGTAAGAGCATGTAGAACTCCTGGGCCACGCCCCCGGTTCAAAGGGGCGTGGCCGCGCGACAGAGGGGCGATTACTGGATCAGGCCGAACTCTTTGGCCAGCACTTTGTAGTCAGCCACCTGTTTCTTCACGTAGGTGTCCAGTTCCGGGCCGGTCAGGGCGAACGGGAACAGCTCGCGCTGGTCACGCAGCTTGGCGAACTCTTCGGAGGCCAGCAGCTTGTCGAACGCAGCCTTCCACCAGGCGTAGTCTTCATCGCTGACTTTTGGCCCGAGGTAGAAGCCCCGTACCACTGGCCAGACGATGTCGTAGCCTTGCTCTTTGGCGGTCGGAATATTCTTCATTTCCGGCTCGTCCAGGCGCTCTTCGGAGAACACTGCCAGCAGGCGCATATCGCCGCTGAGGATGTGTGGCATGGAGTCGGAGATATCGGTACTGCCTACCTGGATGTGACCACCGAGCAGGGCAGTGGCGATTTCACCGCCGCCTTCGAGGGCCACATAACGCAGGTCACGCGGGTTGATCCCGGCAGCCTTGGCGATCAGTGCGGTCTGCATCCAGTCCTGGCTGCCGACGGTGCCGCCGGAACCAATCACCACTTTGCTCGGATCTTTCTTCAGGGCCTGTACCAGATCGTCGAGGCTCTTGTAGGGCGAATCGGCTTTCACCGCAATCGCACCATAGCTGGTGCCGACGGCGGCCAGCCATTTCACTGCGCTTTCATCAAATCGACCGAATTTGCCTTGGGCCAGGTTCAACAGCGAACCGCTGGACCAGGCCACCAGCGTGCCGGCATCGGCAGGGCGCTGTGCCACCACGGCGTTGTAGGCCACCGCACCCACGCCGCCGGGCATGTAGGTCACGCGCATCGGTTTGCTCAGCAGTTTTTCGTTGATCAGCGCGCTTTGCACCAGCTTGCAGGTCAGGTCAAAACCACCGCCGGGGGAGGCCGGTGCGATGCATTCCGGGCGCTTGGGTTCTTCGGCAGCCAGCAGTTGGCCGGCAAACAGCATGCAGCCGGCGGCCAGGGCAAATTTACGCAGGGATGAGGACATGGGGAACTCCGTCATTGTTGTTATTGGGGATATGACTTGCAGGGTTACCACAGCGCGACGCTGTAACTGACCAGCACGCGCACTTCGTCTGCGTCCCGTGCCGAATAGTTGGAGCGGTAAGTGGCGTTACGCAGGCGTACGGCCACATCCTTGAGGGTGCCGCTTTGCACCACGTATTTGATCTCGGTGTTGCGTTCCCACTCTTTGCCGGTGTCGCCGTTCTTGAGTTGGATATTGTCACCGGACAGGTAGCGGCTCATGAAGCTCAGGCCGGGGATCCCCAGCTTGGCGAAGTCGTAGTCGTAGCGAGCCTGCCAGGAGCGTTCTTCGGCGCCGGCAAAGTCGTTGATCTGCACAAAGTTGACCAGGTACGGGTCGCTGCCATCCACATACGGGAACGCGCTATCGCCGGACATGTGCTGGTAGCCGGCGCTCAGTTTATGGCCGTTGAGGGCGTAGCTGAAAAGGCCGTTGAGGGATTTGTTATCAATGCTGCCGCCGCGCGCGCTGCCGGTGTCATCACTGATGGCCAGGCGCAGGTCGGTACCAAAAGTGCCGGGACCCATCGGAGTGGAGGCGACCACACCGAGGAAGTGCTGGCGGTACACGTCATCCAGTTGGGCGAAGTGATAGCTGCCGGTGACCTTCTCGGCAAACTTGTAGTCCACGCCACCAAAGTTGAAGTGCTTGCCGGTGGCCCCGCCGACGAAGCGGCCGTTCTTGTTGTTGAGGGCGATGTCCTCGTAGTTGCTGTCGTCGCGGTCCTTGGCCTTGTCCAGGCGGCCGCCGGTGAACGTCAGGTGCTTGAACTCCTTGGAGGTCAGCAGGCCGCCGTTGAACGTCTGCGGCAGGATGCGTCCGTCGTTGGCCTTGAGGATTGGCAACTCAGGAATCAGCGAGCCGATTTTCAGCTCGGTAGCCGAGATTTTCACTTTGCCGGTCAGCCCCAGTTTTGAGTACTCGTCAGCGGCGCGGCCATCATCGTGGGTGGGCAGCAGGCCGCTGCCGGTGCGGTCCGGGCTGGAGTCGAGCTTGACCCCGAGCATGCCCAGCGCATCCACGCCAAAACCGACGGTACCGTCGGTGTAGCCCGATTGCAGGTTGAGCATGAAGCCCTGGGCCCATTCGTCGCGTTTGGATTGCTGGGCGCTGGTACCGTCGCGAAAGTCGCGGTTGAAGTACATGTTGCGGGTTTCCAGGGTCGCGCTACTGTCTTCGAAGAAGGCAGCCTGGCTAAGCGGCGAAAAACCGGCAAGGGCAGCGGCACTGGCGAGGGCGGTCTGGGTCAGGCGGGAAAAACGAACAGGCGGGCAAGCCTGGGGCTGTGTCGACAGCATCGTAGAGCACTCCGTTTATTGTTCTTATAGGGCGAAAACGCTTCGAGGCGTTTTTCGGGCGCTATGGGTGAAATAGCTCGGAAGGTGTAACCGTCCGTTTCTGGATGCTAATGGGCGAACCTTTCACTAACCTTTCAACGGTCTTTCAATGTTTTCGGGCTTCACAGCACAGGCGGCGGCTGTAAACTGCGCCGCGAGTCGGTAAACAGAGGGCGGCATCGGCTGCCCCTTAACGAGGTACAAATCCATGCGTGTCCTGCTCGTCGAAGACCATTTGCAGCTCGCCGAAAGTGTCGCCCAGGCGCTCAAGAGCACGGGCTTGACGGTGGATGTGCTGCACGATGGCGTGGCTGCGGACCTGGCCTTGAGCAGCGAGGAATACGCGGCAGTGATTCTCGACGTGGGCCTGCCGCGCATGGATGGTTTCGAGGTATTGGCACGCTTGCGGGCCCGTGGGAAAAATCTTCCGGTGCTGATGCTCACTGCCCGCAGTGATGTAAAGGATCGGGTGCATGGCCTTAACCTGGGCGCCGATGACTACCTGGCCAAGCCCTTTGAGCTGACCGAGCTGGAGGCCAGGGTCAAGGCGCTGTTGCGCCGCAGCGTGCTGGGTGGCGAGCGGCAGCAGACCTGTGGCGTGCTGGTGTATGACGTGGAAACCCGGCGCTTTACCCTCGGCGGTGAACTGCTGACCCTGACCTCTCGCGAGCAGGCGGTGCTCGAGGCGCTGATCGCCCGTCCCGGCCGGGTCATGAGCAAGGAGCAATTGGCGTCCCAGGTGTTTGGCCTGGATGAGGAGGCCAGCCCCGACGCCATCGAAATCTATGTGCACCGCTTGCGCAAGAAACTCGATGGCCAGCCGGTCGCCATCGTCACCTTCCGTGGCCTTGGCTACCTGCTGGAAGCCCGCGATGCGTAAGCACAGCAGCCTGCGTTGGCGCCTGCTGTGGAACCTGGCGCTGCTGTTGGTGGTGCTGATGCTGGCCAGCGGCCTGAGCGCCTACTGGAACGGTCGCGAGGCCGCAGACACTGCCTACGACCGCACCCTGCTGGCCTCGGCGCGGACCATCGCCGCCGGGCTGTCCCAGCGTGACGGTACCCTGAGTGCCGATGTGCCCTACGTGGCGCTGGACACTTTCGCCTATGACAGTGCCGGGCGGATTTACTACCAGGTCAATGATATTCACCAGAAGCTGATTTCCGGTTACGAACACCTGCCAGGCCCGCCACCCGGGACGCCGCGCACCGACGATTACCCGGCCCTGGCGCGGTTCTATAACGCCAAGTACCAGGGGCAGAATGTGCGGGTGGTGAGCCTGCTCAAGGCGGTGTCGGAACCGAACATGAATGGCATGGCAGAAATCCGCGTCGCAGAAACCGACGAAGCCCGGGTCAGCATGGCCCGCAGCCTGATGGCCGATACCCTGCTGCGCCTGGGCATGCTGGGCGTCGGGGCCCTGCTGCTGGTGTGGTTTACCGTGAGTGCGGCGCTGCGCCCGCTGGAGCGTTTGCGCACGGCGGTAGAGGAGCGCCAGCCGGATGATCTGCGGCCGCTGCCGCTGGTTGAAGTGCAGCACGAACTCGGGCCGCTGGTGCGGGCGTTGAACCACTTCACCGAACGCCTGCGCGGGCAGTTCGAGCGCCAGGCACAGTTTATTGCCGACGCGTCCCACGAATTACGCACCCCGCTGGCCGCGCTCAAAGCCCGCCTGGAGCTGGGGCTGCGCGCCGAGGAGCCGGCGATCTGGCGCAGCACCCTGGAAACGGCGGCGCAAGGCACGGATCGCTTGACCCACCTGGCCAACCAGTTGCTGTCCCTGGCACGCATCGAAAACGGGGCGCGGGCGATTGCCGAAGGCGGTGCGCAATTGCTCGACCTCAGCCAATTGGCCCGTGAGTTGGGTATGGCCATGGCGCCCCTGGCACATGCCCGTGGGGTGGCGCTGGCGTTGGAGGCGGATGAGCCGGTGTGGCTGCGGGGCGAGCCGACCTTGTTGAACGAGCTGCTGAGCAACCTGGTGGATAACGCCCTGGCCCACACGCCGTCAGGTGGCAATGTGATCTTGCGGGTGACGGCGCCGGCAGTGCTGGAAGTGGAGGACGATGGCCCTGGGATTCCGCAGGACGAACGGGACCGGGTGTTCGAGCGATTCTATCGACGTAACCAGCAGGGCGCGGGTTCGGGCCTGGGGTTGGCGATTGTCGGGGAGATCTGCCGCGCACACCTGGCCCAGATCAGCCTGCATGATGGCGAGCTGAAAGGGCTTAAGGTGCGGGTGAGTTTTATCGCTGGGTAGGGCCGTGCTTGCCACAACAACCGGTCAATAGAACATCGAGCGCGCTTCGTCCAGCTCGGTGCGCACCGCTTCGTTGAGCGGGTCGATGCGCAGCTTCCTGAATGCCGGCAAGCTCGACAGCGCAGCGTTGGCCAGCGGGTGATCGGTATTCTTGTGGCAGTACAGCACCGCCACTTGCACCAGGTCGACGTAGTCCAGGCTGGCCGAATCGCGCTCGAGGTCCTGGTAGTGTGCGGGCACATTTACCAGCATTTCCGGGAAGTCCCAGCCCCTCAGCAGCTTGTCCCCCAGCAGCGGGTGGATGCTGTCAATCACATGGTTGAGGCTGACCGGGTCGGAGAGCAGTTCATAGTGATCTTCGGCGTAGGTCAGGATCGGCAGCACACCGATCTGGTGCACCAGCCCGCCAAGTGCTGCCTGGTCCGGCTTGAGTTGGCTGTGGTTGCGGCACAGGGCGTAGCAGACGCCTGCGACTTCCAGGCTGCGGCGCCATACGTCACGCATCTTCTGTTCGACGACTTCTGAGCGGGCATGGAAGATTTGCTCCATCACCAGACCAATCGACAGGTTGCTGCTGTAGTTGGTGCCCAGGCGCGTGATGGCGGTGTGCAGGTCGGTGACCTCCTGGGTGGCGCGCAACAGTGGGCTGTTGACGACCTTGATCAGCCGCGCCGTCAGGGCGGTATCGCGGCTGATGACTTTGCTCAAATGACTGATGCTGACTTCGGGGTCTTCGGCGGCCTGACGAATTTTCAGGGCCACTTCCGGTAACGTGGGCAGAACCAGGTCATCGTTATCGATGGCCATCACCAACGCCTGTTGGACTTTTTCCGCCAGTTTATTCATTCATGCTCTCTAGGGTGCTGCAAAAGGGTACGGCGATTAGCGCTGGATCTCGCGATCACGGTCCAGTTGGTAAGGCAGGTCAAGTAACTTGAGGCCTGGGCCTTCCAGCGTGCCTAAATGCACGTTGCCACTGTCGGCTGCTTCGGCTTGCAGCACCGCCAGAAGTTCAATCCCTTCGTCGGCCCGGGCGGCGATGACTACCTCACCGATGGCGCTGTTATGGCTGGGGGCAAACAGTGGCGTGCCGGGCTCGGGCAGCGCATGGCTGTCGAGACTCAGGCGATACAGGCGGCGCTTGAGTTTGCCCAGGTATTGCATGCGGGCGACGATTTCCTGGCCGGTGTAGCAGCCTTTCTTGAAGCTTACGCCGCCGACCGCTTGCAGGTTGAGCATCTGCGGGATGAACAGCTCGCGGGTCTGGGCCATGACCTGGCCGATGCCGGCACGAACCTGCCCCAGCAGCCAGGCATTGAGATCGCCTTCGGCAAGTGTGGCGGCCAGTTGGCTGCGCAGGGACTCGGCTTGCGCGGCGGGCGCCCAGAGTTCGGCGCGGCCCGGGGAGACGCGAATGGCCAGCAGTTCTTCATGGCGCGCCACACTGTCGGTCTCGGCCGGCAAATCCAGGCCCAGGCTGGCGAGAGCCTGATCGGCGTCGGCCAGGCCGAAGCGGACCCAGGCGGCGCTTTCGTCCGTCAGCTTGGACTTGGAAAACACAGCGTATTTCTTCAGGTCCGCCAGTTGCGGTTCCAGCAGTTCGCTGGCCATGGCCAGCAGTACACCGTCACCTTGCAGCACGATCCGGAAGCTCGACTGCATGCGCCCCTTTTGGGTGCAGCGCGCGCCGAGGCTGGCGTGGGTGTCGTCGAGGTAATTGAGGTTGCAGGTCAGTTGCCCCTGGAGGAACTTGGCCGCGTCAGCGCCGCGAACGGCCAGGACACCTTCGTGGGACAGGGAGCAGAAGAAAGCAGAGTCAGCCATGGGTCATCGCAGTTGGAAAGTCATGAGTGCATCATAGAGGGGCGCCCGGCAAATGGGTAGTTTCATAAGCCCGACCAAAGCCGACTGTTCCGAGGGGCGTGGGCCTGTATACTTGCGCCCTATTTGAGGAGCGCTCCATGGTCGAAGATGTAGAAATCAATCGCCTGTACTGGCACAGCCGTCGCGGCATGCTGGAGTTGGATGTGTTGTTGGTGCCGTTCACCAAAGAGGTGTACGCGACCCTCGACAAGGTAGACCGCGACCTCTACGTCAGGTTGCTGACCTGCGAAGACCAGGACATGTTCGGCTGGTTCATGGAGCGTGCCGAATCAGAAGATCCGGAGCTGCAGCGCATGGTCCGGATGATCCTGGATCGTGTCCAGCCCAAGTAATAGCTTCGAATGCCGCTGGCAGGCCTGCGGGCTGTTGCTGGCGGCGTATCTCCTCGCACAGGTGCTTGCACTGGGTGCGCTGTGTCTGCTGGCTATACCTTTTTCGATCGCGGCACTGGGTGTGCTCGCGTGCCTGGGCCACGCCCTGTGGACGCTGCCACGCCATATTCGCTTGACCCACCGTTCGTCGGTTCGTGGCCTGCGGCGCAATGCTGGCGGCTGGCAACTGTGGAGCGTAGCGCGGGGTTGGCATGCGGTGCAGTTGCGTCCCGACAGCCTGGCGTTGCCGCTGATCGTGGTGCTGCGCTACCGACTGCCGGGAGACTGGCGGGTACGCTCGGTGTGCGTACCGCGCGGTTCGCAGGCCGCCGATGTGCATCGGCGGCTGCGCGTGCGCTTGAAGTTCAGTCGCCGTAGGTGGTTGGCACCAGGATAGTGTCGAGGGCCTCTGGCAGCATCTCGGGATAATCCAGCGTGTAGTGCAGCCCCCGGCTTTCCTTGCGCGCCATGGCCGAGCGGATCATCAGTTCGGCGACCTGGGCCAGGTTGCGCAACTCGATCAGGTCGCGGCTGACCTTGTAATTACTGTAGAACTCGTCGATTTCATCCAGCAACAACCGCACCCTATGCTGCGCCCGCGCCAAGCGCTTGTTGGTGCGCACGATACCCACGTAGTCCCACATAAAGCGCCGCAGCTCGTCCCAGTTGTGGGCGATGATCACGTCTTCGTCTGAGTCGGTGACCTGGCTCGCATCCCAGCGGGGCAGGGCGGCCGGTACCGGGATGCGTGGCAGTTGTTCGAGGATATCGGCGGCGGCGGAACGGGCGTAGACGAAGCATTCGAGCAACGAGTTGCTGGCCATGCGGTTGGCGCCGTGCAGGCCGGTGAAACTGGTCTCGCCAATCGCGTACAGGCCGGGGACATCGGTGCGGCCTTGCTGGTCGACCATCACGCCGCCGCAGGTGTAGTGCGCCGCCGGCACCACCGGGATCGGCCCTTGGGTGATATCAATATTGAAGGTCAGGCAGCGCTCGTAGACCGTCGGGAAATGGGTCTTGATGAAGTCGGCGGGCTTGTGGCTGATGTCCAGGTAGACGCAGTCGATGCCCAGGCGCTTCATCTCGTGGTCGATGGCGCGAGCCACGATGTCCCGTGGCGCCAGTTCGGCCCGTGGGTCAAAGCGCTGCATGAAGCGTTCGCCATTGGGCAGTTTGAGGTGCGCACCTTCCCCCCTGAGGGCTTCGGTGATGAGGAAACTCTTGGCCTGGGGGTGATACAGGCAGGTGGGGTGGAACTGGTTGAATTCCAGGTTCGCCACCCGGCAGCCCGAGCGCCAGGCCATGGCGATGCCATCCCCGCAGGCGCCATCGGGGTTGCTGGTGTAGAGGTAGACTTTGGCGGCGCCCCCTGAGGCCAGGATGGTGAAGCGCGCGCCGTAGGTATCCACTTCGCCGCTGGCGCGGTTGAGCACGTAGGCGCCGAGGCAGCGTTCACCCGCCAGGCCCAGGCGTTTCTCGGTGATCAGGTCGACGGCGACTCGTTGCTCGAGCAGTTCGATATTCGGCCGCTGCCGGGCCTGGGCGAGCAGGGTCTTGAAGATTGCGGCGCCAGTGGCGTCGGCGGCATGGATGATGCGCCGGTGGCTGTGGCCGCCTTCACGGGTCAGGTGAAACTCGAAACCGCCGTCGTCACTGCCGGCATGCTCATCGCGGGTAAAGGGTACGCCCTGGTCGATCAGCCACTGAATGGCTTCGCGACTGTGCTCGACGGTGAAGCGCACCGCGTCTTCATTGCACAGGCCGCCGCCGGCGTTGAGGGTGTCTTCAACGTGGGATTGCACCGTGTCGGTGTCATCTAGCACGGCGGCAACCCCGCCCTGGGCCCAGAACGTCGAACCGTTAGCCAGGTCGCCCTTGCTCAGGACGGCTATGCGCAGATGGCTCGGCAGAGTCAGAGCAAGGCTCAGGCCTGCGGCGCCGCTACCAATCACCAGGACATCGTGTTGAAACTGTTGGCTCATTTATGGGATTCCGCAAAAAGCGATCCGTAGGGGTGGCGCAAACAGGACGCCTGGATCGGCGAATCAAAGGGTCACACGGCCCACTAGTATATAGAGGGGGGGATCGGCACAATAGCCGGGCATTCGTGGCATTGTGAGACTACGGTGAACGAACTGCACGGTTTGATGAGGCGGTCCGGCGTCGAGGTGGGAACTTTTGTATCCACGCCGACTCCATAACAGGATGCCCGAAAGCTGGGAAAACGTTGGTTTTACTGATTGGCCTGGAGCATGGGAGCGTCAGAAAACCGGCGACAAGATTATTCACGCAGCCGGCTATGCCCGCGCTGCGTTTTTCGTGTGTGCCAAAACAGAGCCCACCGGAAACTTGCTTGAAGGGGGAGAACTTTTGCGAAAAGTCCTAGTCTATGTTTGCAAGCCTGATCGTTTAGTTATGCAAGCCTCCTTCAAGTACAACGAGGAGTGTTCATGCTAACCCAGGAAGAGGATCAGCAGCTGGTCGAGCGCGTTCAGCGCGGTGACAAGCGTGCATTTGATCTGCTAGTGCTGAAATACCAGCACAAAATTCTCGGGTTGATCGTGCGGTTTGTGCACGACACCCATGAAGCGCAGGACGTTGCACAGGAAGCCTTTATCAAGGCCTACCGTGCACTCGGTAATTTTCGCGGTGACAGTGCGTTCTACACGTGGCTGTACCGCATCGCCATCAACACGGCGAAGAACTATCTGGTGTCTCGCGGACGCCGCCCACCCGATAGTGATGTGAGTTCGGAAGATGCAGAATTTTACGATGGTGATCACGGCCTCAAGGATCTCGAGTCGCCGGAGCGTGCATTGCTGCGCGACGAGATCGAAGGCACTGTCCATCGCACTATTCAGCAACTGCCAGAAGATTTGCGTACGGCATTAACTTTACGTGAATTCGATGGTCTGAGTTACGAGGACATTGCGAGCGTCATGCAATGTCCGGTGGGGACCGTACGCTCCCGGATTTTCCGGGCTCGGGAAGCCATTGATAAAGCCTTGCAACCGTTGTTGCAGGAAAACTAAAGACAGCGGCGACAGCCAAGAGAGGAACCGCCATGAGTCGTGATGCCCTGCAGGAATCGCTGTCCGCAGTGATGGATAACGAAGCGGATGAACTGGAACTTCGTCGAGTGCTCAATGCATTTGATGATGCCGAAACCCGTGATACCTGGTCTCGTTACCAAGTCGCTCGGGCGGTGATGCACAAAGATCTGTTAATCCCTCGTCTGGATATTGCTGCGGCCGTTTCTGCTGCGCTGGCCGATGAAGCCGTTCCGGCAAAAGCTGCTCGTGGTCCTTGGCGTAGCCTGGGTCGCCTGGCAGTCGCTGCCTCGGTGACGGTGGCCGTACTGGCTGGTGTGCGCCTGTACAACCAGGACGAGATCGCCGGTGCCGAACTGGCCCAGCAAACCCAGCAGCCGGTCATGGCCGGTCCGCAGGTCAAGGGTCCAGCTGTTCTGGCTGGCTACAAGGAAAGCTCCGACGCAACGGGTCCGATGGCCAATGGCGTGCTTCAAGGGCAATCCGGCTGGCAGGATCAGCGTCTGCCAGGCTATCTGCGCCAGCACGCTCAGGAATCGGCTGTAAAAGGCACTGAAAGCGCGCTGCCATACGCTCGCGCTGCAAGCCTGGAAAACCGCTAAACCGTTAAGGAGCCTTATGCGTGCCATACCGCTCCTTGCGCTTTTGCTCAGTGGCTGGTTTACAGTTCCCGCCCATGCCGATGAAGCCCAAGACTGGCTGAAGCGTCTTGGGCGGGCAGAGCAGCAGCAAAGCTACCAAGGTACATTTATCTACGAGCGCAACGGTAGTTTCTCTACCCATGACATCTGGCATCTAGTCCAAAATGGTCAGGTCCGCGAACGGATATTGCAGCTCGATGGATCAGCTCAGGAAGTCGTACGTGTCGATGGGCACACTCAATGTGTCAGCGGCAGCCTGGTAGCGGGTCTTGGTAACTCCCCGGGCGGTTCCGCCCATGTGCTTGATCCGCAAAAACTCAATTCTTTTTACACGCTTGCCACCATTGGCGAATCCCGTGTGGCTGGTCGTAAAGCTGTGATCGTCTCGTTGACGCCGCGCGACCAGCACCGCTACGGCTTTGAGATGCATCTGGATCGTGAAACCGCGCTGCCGCTCAAATCATTGTTGATCAATGACAAGGGGCAGTTGCTGGAGCGTTTCCAGTTCACTCAATTGAGTACCAAAGCCCCGGATGAAAGCGCTTTGCAACCCGGCAGGGACTGCAAGCCATTGTCGGTCGCCAGCAGCAAGGCCGAGGACGTGGTCGCCCCCCAGGCTTGGCATCCGAGCTGGCTGCCGCCTGGCTTCCAGTTGGCCCGTAGCGCTTCGCGTAAGGACTCCCGGACCCATGTGGTGGTAAACAGCTTGATGTACGAGGATGGGTTGGCGCGTTTTTCGGTGTTCCTGGAGCCCGTCAGTGGCGAGGCTGCGACGGAGAGCCGGGTGCAACTGGGGCCAACGGTTGCCGTATCGCGCCGCATGAATACCCCTCAAGGCGAGATCATGGTGACGGTGGTCGGGGAGATCCCCCTCGGCACCGCCGAACGGATCGCGCTGTCGGTGCGCAGTGGCACGGCGCCCGAAAAACCGTGAGCTGTTAATCCTATGCTCATCCAGATTGTTCACAGTAATGCGGGAAGTGCCTGCCCTGCTGCACAGAACATGAAATGTCTGGAGAGTATTTTCACTTGCAAAATTTCCTTATGTTTTTTATAGGTCAGAACTTCTCGGTTCTGGCCTTGTGTTGTTCACGCAATGTTGACGTCGGTAGTAGTAGTCTCCGGCGTTTAAAGAACCTTGTCGCCCAACCCTGCTCGTCGTAACGGGAGCTGTATGTCGATACCACGTTTGAAGTCTTACCTTTCCATAGTCGCCACGGTGCTGGTGCTGGGTCAGGCCGTTACCGCGCAAGCGGCGGAACTGCCTGACTTCACCCAGCTGGTAGAGCAAGCCTCGCCTGCCGTGGTGAACATCAGTACCACGCAGAAGCTGCCGGAGCGTAAAGTCTCGAACCAGCAGATGCCTGACCTTGAAGGCCTGCCGCCGATGCTGCGGGAGTTCTTCGAGCGCGGTATGCCTCAGCCGCGTTCACCCCGTGGCGGCGGTGGCGGTCAGCGTGAAGCCCAGTCCCTGGGGTCGGGTTTTATCATTTCGCCTGATGGCTACATCCTCACCAATAACCATGTGATCGCCGACGCCGACGAAATCCTCGTGCGCCTGGCAGATCGCAGTGAGCTCAAGGCCAAGCTGGTCGGCACCGATCCACGCTCCGACGTGGCCTTGCTGAAGATCGAAGGCAAGGACCTGCCCGTGCTGAAACTGGGTAAGTCCCAGGATCTGAAAGCCGGGCAATGGGTGTTGGCCATCGGTTCGCCGTTTGGCTTTGACCACACCGTGACCCAGGGCATCGTCAGTGCCATTGGTCGTAGCCTGCCGAACGAGAACTACGTGCCGTTCATCCAGACCGACGTGCCGATCAATCCGGGTAACTCCGGTGGCCCGCTGTTCAACCTGGCGGGCGAAGTGGTGGGGATCAACTCGCAGATCTACACCCGTTCCGGCGGTTTCATGGGCGTCTCCTTCGCCATCCCGATTGATGTGGCCATGGATGTTTCCAACCAGCTCAAAGCCGGTGGCAAGGTCAGCCGTGGCTGGTTGGGCGTAGTGATCCAGGAAGTGAACAAAGACCTGGCCGAGTCCTTTGGCCTGGACAAACCTGCTGGCGCCCTGGTCGCGCAGATTCAGGACGACGGCCCGGCGGCCAAAGGCGGCTTGCAGGTTGGCGATGTGATCCTGACCATGAACGGCCAGCCGATTGTCATGTCGGCCGACCTACCGCACCTGGTCGGCGCACTTAAGGCTGGCAGCAAGGCCAAGCTGGAAGTGATCCGCGAAGGCAAGCGCCAGAACGTCGAGCTGACCGTGGGCGCGATCCCTGAAGAAGGTCAGGAGCTTGGCGCGCTGGGCGGTAAATCGGGTGCCGAGCGCAGCAGCAATCGCCTGGGCATCGCCGTGGTCGAGTTGACTGACGAGCAGAAGAAGAGCTTCGACCTCAAGAGTGGCGTGGTGATCAAGGAGGTCCAGGACGGCCCGGCCGCCCTGATCGGCCTGCAACCGGGTGATGTGATCACCCACTTGAACAACCAGGCGATCAACTCCACCAAGGAATTCACCGACATCGCCAAGGCGCTGCCGAAGAATCGCTCGGTGTCGATGCGCGTCCTGCGTCAAGGGCGTGCCAGCTTTATCACCTTCAAGCTGGCCGAGTAATCCGCTAGCCGTAGGTCAATAAAAAGCCCCGCTCTCGATAGTCGAGAGCGGGGCTTTTTTGTGGGCGCTGGATTTAGCTCATCATGCCTTTGACGATGCGTTCCTGTTCGATCAACTCACGCTGGCGCGCATCAATGCGTGACG
The DNA here is from genome assembly GCF_012985615.1 of Pseudomonas sp. WS 5412. Classification (NCBI taxonomy): domain Bacteria; kingdom Pseudomonadati; phylum Pseudomonadota; class Gammaproteobacteria; order Pseudomonadales; family Pseudomonadaceae; genus Pseudomonas; species Pseudomonas sp. WS 5412. The sequence goes on along the minus strand of NZ_JAARMB010000019.1, from coordinate 58,477 downwards.
ACAGCGGGAAGTTGCTGCCGGCCCGGCGCTTGGCAAAGTCCAGTTGCTGGATGGCCTGCTGGAAGTCGCCGACCAGCGCGAAGTACTCGGCGCGGGCTTGATGCAGGCCAATGATATTGCCGGACAGGCCGCGGGTCTCGGCCACCTGGTACCACACGTCCGGATCGTCGGAGCGCGACTTGAGCAGGCCTTCCAGGGCTTTTTCCGCGTCGGCGGTGCGGTTCTGCTTGAGCAGCAGGTCCACGCGCACCTGGTTCAGCGGGTAGTTGCTGGGGTACTGGGCCAGCATGCGGTCGGTGCGTTGCTGCGCATCGGGCATGCGATTGTTGGTGATATCCAGCTCAATCTGCGCCAGGTTGTAGGTGATGTCGTTGGGCGCCTTGGCCAGCAACGGCTTGAGGGTCTCGCGCGCCTCGTTGAGCTGGGTGCCCTTGATCTGGGCGATGGCCAATCCATAACGTGCTACATCGCTTTTCGGGTTCTCATCCAGTTGCGCACGGAAGCGTTTGGCGGCCAGCCCGGGCGTATCTTCGTAATACAGCTGAACTCGGGCGCGAATCAGTTGATAGCGCAGGCTGTCTTCGGTGCCACCGGTCTTGGCCTGTTCGGCGCGGTTGCGCGTATCGGCGATCCGCGATTCGGTGACCGGGTGCGTCAGCAGGAATTCCGGAGGCTTGGCATCGAAGCGGTACTGGCGCATCAAGCGTTCGAACATGGTCGGCATCGAGCGCGGGTCGTAACCGGCCTTGACCATGTTGAGGATGCCGATGCGGTCGGCCTCTTGTTCATTCTGCCGCGAGAAGCGCCGCTGCTCCTGAATCGCTGCAGCCTGGCTGCCGGCAATCGCGGCAATCCCGGCGTCACCGGCACCGGCGGCGGCCGCGATAATCCCGCCGAGCAGCGCGGCCATCATCGGGATCTGCATCCGTTGTTGGGCTTCCACGCCTCGGGCGAAGTGGCGCTGGGACAAGTGCGCCAATTCGTGGGCCATCACCGAGGCGTATTCGCCTTCGGTCTGGGCATTGAGAAACAGGCCGCCGTTGACCCCGACAATCCCACCCGGCGCGGCAAACGCGTTGAGTTGCGGGCTGTTGATCAGGATGAACTCCAGGCGCCGGTCATTGACCTGGCTGGTCTCCACCAGTTTGTAGACGCTGGTCTCGACGTAATCCTTGAGCTGCGGGTCATTGAGGACCGAGACCTGGCCGCGCAGGAACGCCAGCCATGCCCGGCCCAGTTGGTGTTCCTGTTGTGGCGAGACAATGGCAGAACTGGCGTCGCCAAGTGACGGCAGGTCGTCGGCGAAGCCTGGAGAGGCAAGCAGGCAAGCCAGCGTCAGCAGGGTAGGGCGCAAAAAAGTCATGCACAAAGCCTTTCGACAAAGACCTTACTGTAGCCGGACACTGAGCCTGGGACCAGATATTCTAAGCATCCCCTGATGCCATCCGGAGCAAAACCATGACCGCTGCTGTAAACCACGACGCTGAGCTCGATGCCAGTGGCCTCAATTGCCCGTTGCCACTGCTCAAGGCCAAGATGGAGCTCAATCGGCTGGCCAGTGGTGCGGTGCTCAAGGTGATTGCCACGGATGCCGGGTCGCAGCGGGACTTCCGCACGTTTGCCAAGCTGGCGGGGCATGTGCTGTTGCACGAAGAGGCCGATAACGGCGTCTATCGCTACTGGTTGCGCAAGGCCTGAGCCTGCGGGGAGGGGGCGGATCCGGCCCCCACACTGGCCGGGTTGTCTTGCCTGGCACCGATCCAATGTGGGAGCTGGCTTGCCTGCGATAGCTATCTAACTGCCACTCGCCCCATCAAGCCTTGTGCAGTGCCTGTGCCGCGGCCAATACCGCCTCCACATGCCCCGGCACTTTCACGCCGCGCCATTCCTGGCGCAGCACGCCTTCCTTGTCGATCAGGAAGGTGCTGCGATCAACGCCCAGGTATTCCTTGCCGTATAGCTTCTTCAGCTTGATCACATCAAACAGCTGGCAAACCGCCTCGTCCTTGTCGCTGATCAGCTCGAAGGGGAAGGCTTGCTTGGCCTTGAAGTTTTCATGGGACTTCAGGCTGTCCCGGGACACCCCAAACACCTCGGTGTTGGCAGCCTGGAAGGCAGCATGCTGGTCGCGGAACCCCTGGCCTTCAGTAGTGCAGCCCGGGGTGCTGTCCTTCGGGTAGAAATACAGGACCACTTGCTTGCCCTTGAGCCCGGCGAGGCTGAACGTCTGCCCGCTTGTCGCCTGGGCTTCGAAATCGGCCACTGGTGTGTCGATGACTACCGCCATGAAAAACCTCCTTACATTGGATTCTGTGGGCGCCACGGTTCGATCAGTGCATCCAGGTTCAGCGCATCGGCGAAGTCCAGGAACTGGTCGCGCAGCCAACTGATCTGTACGCCTGCCGGCAAGGTCACGGTAAAGGTGGCGTTGAGCATGGTGCCGCCGGTCTGGGGGGCCTGATAGGTGTCGAAGGTCAGGTTTTCCAGTTCGACGTTATGGTCGATAAAGAACTGGCACAGCTCATTGACGATGTCCGAACGGTAGGCCGAACTGACGTAGGCCACATACGGCAGCGCCTGGGGACGGTTCTCCAAGGCTGCACTGCGTACTACATTGACGGTGAAGTCGTGCTTCTTGGCCAGGGTCGGCAAGCCGGCTTCCAGGCGCGCCAGGGCGTCCCAGCTCCCGGAAATCTGCAGGACCAGCGCGCTGCACTCGCCATGGCGAGTCAGGCGTGAAGTCACAACGGCGCAGCGATTTTCATGGCTGGCGCGGCACAGGACGTTAGTCAGCTCCATGGGGTTGGCGCCAAGGGCACTGATAACAAGGAATTGTTCGCGGACTGTGGGGGTGGACATGCAGCATTCCTAAAGCGATGAGCGGTCGATACGAACGTGCGGTACCGATCAAAGGATCAAGGGTAGCGAAAAGCGCCGCCAAGGGCTAGGACGTGGCGTTTTCATTGCATATTCAGCGGCATCTGGCCGTGCTTTGGCCCAATGATGGCGTTGCTGGCAACTAAGTTGATCCAGAACGCATCCTCAGAGGGTACTTCGCTTGTGCAAGCATCTTGGCGCCAGTACCATTACGGCTCTCTTTTTCCGGCAGGAGCGGTTGCATGATTGCGGGCAGTATGGTGGCACTGGTCACACCCATGGATGCACAAGGTAATCTCGACTGGGACAGCCTGGGCAAACTGGTGGACTTTCACCTGCAAGAAGGCACCAACGCCATTGTGGCTGTCGGCACCACAGGTGAATCGGCCACGCTTGATGTGGAAGAACACATCAAGGTGATCGAGTTTGTGGTCAAGCGCGTGGCAGGGCGTATCACGGTGATTGCCGGTACGGGCGCCAACTCGACGCGCGAAGCGATCGAACTGACCAAGAACGCCAAGAAGGCCGGCGCGGATGCCTGCCTGCTGGTGACGCCGTACTACAACAAGCCGACCCAGGAAGGCTTGTACCAGCACTTCAAGACCATCGCCGAAGCCGTCGACATTCCGCAGATCCTGTACAACGTGCCAGGTCGCACAGCGTGCGACATGCAGGCCGCGACCGTGATCCGCCTGTCCACCGTGCCGAACATCATCGGTATCAAGGAAGCCACCGGTGACCTGCAGCGCGCCAAGGACATCCTGGCCGGTGTGAGCAGCGACTTCCTGCTGTACTCCGGTGACGACGCCACGGCTGTGGAACTGATGCTGCTGGGTGGCAAGGGCAACATCTCGGTGACCGCCAATGTGGCCCCACGTGCCATGAGCGAACTGTGTGCCGCTGCAATCGCCGGTGATGCCGTCAAGGCCCGGGCGATTCATGAGCAACTGATGCCGCTCAACAAAACCCTGTTTATCGAATCCAATCCAATCCCCGTGAAATGGGCGCTGCATGAGATGGGCCTGATGCCGGACGGTATCCGTCTGCCGCTCACCCCCCTCAGCCCCGCCTGTCACGAACCGCTGCGACAGGCCCTGCGCCAGTCCGGCGTCCTGGTTTAATTGAGGAAGCACTACGCATGAAGCGATTGGCCGGACTTTCCGCACTTGCCTTGATTATCTCCAGCACCAGTGGCTGCGGTTGGATCTGGGGCCCGGAAGGCTACTTCCGTGACCGCGGCAGCGATTACTTGGAAGCACAACAAACCGCACCGATGCAATTGCCGCCGGACGTCAATGTCGCCAAGCGCCTTGACCCGCTGTTGCCGATCCCGCGCAACGTGGCCGACGACACCGTCAAGGGCGAGTACGAAGTGCCGCGTCCACAGCCGATTTCGGCCATGGCCGATGCCAGCGACTACAGCCTGCAGAAAAGCGGCGACTCGCGCTGGATCATGGCTCAGCGCCCACCTGCCGAAGTCTGGCCGGTGGCGGTGCAGTTCTTCCAGGACAATGGCTTCCGTATCGACGAACAACGCCCGCAAACCGGTGAGTTCACCACCGCGTGGCAGCAGTCGAACGAACTGTCGGCCAATATGGCCAAGCGCCTGCAGGCCGGTGGTGTTGCAGCTGATGGCGAAAGCCGGATCCGCGTGCGCATCGAGCCAGGCGTGCAACGCAATACCAGTGAAGTCTACGTGGTCAGCGCCGCGCGTCCTGCCGGCAGCACCGCCAACGTCGAGTTCACCAACCGTTCGGTCAACAGTGGTGTTGATGCTGCGCTGGTCGACGAGATGCTTGCCAGCATGAGCCGCATCTCCGAGAAGGGTGGTTCCGTATCCCTGCTCGCTGCCCGTGATTACGACACACCTAGCCGTGTCAGCCTCACCGAAGACGGCAGCGGCAACGTCGTGCTCAACCTGGGTGAAGACCTGGATCGTGCCTGGGCCAGCGTCGGCCGTGCCCTGGAGCAAGGCCCATGGCGCGTCGAAGACATCAACCGCAGCCTGGGCCTGTACTACATCAACGTGGCTGAAAAGGCCGAGAAGAAAGACGAAGAGCGTGGTTTCTTCAGCAAGTTGTTCGGCAGCGAGCCGACCAAGGAAGAGATCGAGACCCGCGCCGAGCGTTATCAAGTGCGCTTGAGCAAGGTTGGCGACAACGTGCAAGTCACCGTCGAGAAGAACATCAACACCGTGGCGCCAGCAGAAACGGCGCGCAAAGTGTTGGGCGTGATTCAGGACAACCTGGGCTGATCTGATGCGTTTTGCTGTTCTCGGCAGCGGTAGCCAAGGGAACGGCACGCTTGTAGCCCACGACGACACGTACGTCCTGGTGGATTGTGGTTTCTCCCTGCGGGAAACCGAGCGACGCCTACTGCGCCTGGGGGTTCACCCGGCGCAGTTGAGCGCGATTCTAGTGACCCACGAACATGCCGACCACGTGCATGGCGTGGGTTTGCTGTCTCGGCGCTACAATCTTCCGGTGTACCTGAGTCGCGGCACCTTGCGCGGGATGCGCAAACCCGTTGAGCCCGCAGGTTTCCTGGCTGGTGGCGAGCAACTGCAGGTGGGTGCCTTGAGCATCGATGTGATTGCCGTGGCCCACGATGCCCATGAGCCTACGCAATATGTATTCAGTGACGGCGAGCGCCGCTTCGGCCTGCTTACCGACCTGGGTTCCTACTGTGCCAAGGTGCTGGAAGGCTATCGGGACCTCGATGCATTGATGATCGAGTCCAACCATTGCCGGGACCTGCTGGCGCGCGGTCACTACCCGTACTTTCTCAAGCAACGGGTTGGCGGCGAGTTGGGACATTTGAACAACCACCAGGCGGCGTACCTGGTGTATGAGCTGGGCTGGCAAGACCTGCAACACCTGGTCCTGGCCCACCTGAGCAGCAAGAACAACCTGCCGCAGCTTGCCCGGCAATGTTTTGTCGACACCCTCGGGTGCGACCCGGACTGGCTGCAACTGGCCGATCAAGATTCAGGGCTCGACTGGCGACATATCGCCTAGCCCACCTACTTACCAAGCGGAGCCCATCATGGAAAAACGTGAAGAACTCTACCGCGGCAAAGCCAAGTCAGTTTACAAGACCGACGACGCCAACCGCTTGATCCTGCTGTTTCGCAACGACACCTCGGCGTTCGACGGCAAGCGCATCGAACAGCTCGACCGCAAGGGCATGGTGAACAACAAGTTCAACGCCTTCATCATGCAGAAGCTCGAAGCGGCCGGCATTCCGACCCAATTCGACAAACTGCTGGGCGACAACGAATGCCTGGTGAAAAAACTCGACATGATCCCGGTCGAGTGCGTCGTGCGTAACTACGCTGCCGGTAGCCTGGTCAAGCGCCTGGGCGTGGAAGAGGGCCTCAAGCTCAACCCTTACACGTTCGAACTGTTCCTCAAGGACGACGCCAAGGGCGACCCGTTCATCAACGAATCCCACGTCGTGGCATTCGGCTGGGGCACCGCAGAGCAACTGGCGCGCATGAAAGAGTTGTCCCTCAAGGTCAACGACGTCCTGAGCAAACTGTTCGACGACGCCGGCCTGCTGCTGGTGGACTTCAAACTGGAATTCGGCGTATTCCACGACGGCTCCATCGTCCTGGGCGACGAATTCAGCCCGGACGGCTGCCGCCTGTGGGACAAAGACACCCGCAAGAAGATGGACAAAGACCGCTTCCGCCAGGGCCTCGGTGACGTGATCGAAGCCTACGAAGAAGTCGCCAACCGTCTCGGCGTACCGCTGTAATCGACGCAAGCATCTGATAGCACGGAAAAAAATTGCTTCGGCGCTTTGCTTCCACGAAACAGACTGTTATGATGCGCGCCGTTGGAGAGATGCCAGAGTGGCCGAATGGGACGGATTCGAAATCCGTTGTACCTTCACCGGTACCTAGGGTTCGAATCCCTATCTCTCCGCCATATACAGAAAACCCCTGTAATTCAATGAGTTACAGGGGTTTTTCTTTTCCGGTTGTACTACTCATTTGTACTACTGAGCCTGCCCGCTGGTTGCCCGAAATGCTGTGTTATTTTCTCCAAAACAGACTCAGGGGCTAAAAAGCTGATCTTCCCTCCCTCAAGCTTGACCTCAGTCTGATCAAGCTCTGTCTCGTCAAGAAAGCCTGCAAGCTTCTCTCGTGTGAGCTGCACAACGCCAGCGTTGAGGTCAAAATTGCCGGTTCGACGGATAGGCATTGTTCCTGTACTCCCCGATGAATGAGCCTTCAATGTAGCAGTATTTTCTGCCCTACTCGGGCAACTGATGGCGGTTTGCAATGCTTGCAGATAGTCTCAGTAAACTACACATGGACGATAGCCAATGAGGGGAGCGTTATGAGGCGAGGTGAAGGTAATTGGCATGAGGTCATGGAAAATGCCATGGAGTCGGTGGTGAATGAGATCAACGACATCAAGAAATTTCAGCAGGACTGCGAGCGCGACAAAAATATCGCAATGATGATGCAGATGGCTGAAAAGCAAATGACGCACTCAACCAGTTACACAAACCTTATTTTGGTTGCTGGGTACGCTGGATATTTTGCGTTTTGGTCAACGCTGGTGACCAAGCTTCCAAGCTGGCTGTACGCTTTAAGCGGCCTGTTTGCTCTCCTGTCCCTCCTGCTTTTCATCTCTTGGGAAGTGACTAAGATGACTTGGGGCATAGTACATCTGAACCGCATCAATAAGATGATTATCAAGACGGTACGCGGGCCAAATGTCCTGCAAATCATCGATGCAGCTTCGTCCTTGCATAATGTCAGGATTAACAAGCTTTGGCTGTGGGTCTTGGTGCCGACTCTCACATTTGGGATAGGGGCTGGGCTACTGCTATTGGGGTATTTCGCTATTGAAGTATGGAAGAGCGTTCACTGACCCCTGCCTTGCCAAAGTTCTAAACGCTTCGAACCTGTGGCAAAGTGATACCCATTGACTAAAACCATGGATGAGTTATGGCAATCCCTAACGATGTGCTTCAAGAGGTACGTGATAACCCCGTTGAGGGTGGCATAGGCGTCTGCCGTTTTGCTTTGAAGGCTGCGGACTCAGATAACAATTATTCAGGAAACTGGACCGAGGAGGATCATGGGGTTTTGCTTGAAGCCGCTGCGATTCTTTTGCACCTTGAAGAGCAGGAACTGATTTCGCACCTTGTGGCGCCACCTGATGTAGATAGCGGCATGGAGTATGTATGCGGCAACCTTCGGAAGTTTTTGCAGGACGTACAACACACACTGATTGGGCAAACCTCGGCTAGCAAGCTTGATAGCTTGAAGAAGCAATTCGCCGTTACCTTGACGAATGGATTTGGATACGAGTTCACCGATGGTGACTTGAAGCGTATCCAGCAACTGATAAACGAGTTGCGTGAAATGGTGAGTGCAAACACCGAGTTGGATGCAGGCCACAAGCAACGCATGCTCAAGCGCCTTGAGAAGATGCAGTCGGAGCTACACAAGAAAATGTCCGACATCAGTCGCTTCTACGAGTTGATGGGGGATGCTGGTGTGGCCCTAGGCAAGCTGGGTGACGGTGCAAAGCCATTTGTGGATAGGATCAAAGAGATAGTTGATATTGGCTGGAAGTCACAGGCTCGTGCAGAGCAGTTGCAATCAGATGCCGAGAATCCAATGCTCGGGCATGAATCAGAGCCAAAGCTTCTAGACTGATGCAGCCACTGTTCCTGTCTCGTAGCCCGATAACGTCGTGCCACCACGCACCAAGAGAATCATATGAAGGTATGGATTGGGGTGATTGCCCTGCTGGCTTTGGCAGGATGTGCCAACCACCCACTGGACTGTGCTACAGGGCTGATTGCGTGGGACGACTGCCTACCCGGCACTAAGGGCTATGCCATCCGGCAGGAAAGCTTGAAGAACCTTGCAGTAGCCGAAGGCCAGAGGGTGAGCAGCGATGATGCTGAGTGCCAGTCATTCGGAGCCCTGCCGGGTACGGATGCATACATGAACTGCCGTATCCAGTTGAAGAGGATCGCTACTGACCAGCAAGCGCAAAGTGCCGATCAGAAGCAATGCGCTGCACAGGCTCTCTTCCTCAACCTTCAAAATCAGCAGCAGAAGTCGTATGTGATGCCAGTCCAACAACCATCCGCAACTCCAAGGCAAACGCACTGCGTTTCTATGGCTTACGGCCAAACAGTGAGCACCGATTGCTACTGATTTCACGCACCGAGACAACAAAAATGAAAGCAGGGATAGCGGGAGCGGTTGCACTGGTAGGAGTGTTGCTGAGTGGTGGGGCGATGGCAGGCGGGAGCCAGCTTTTGGTTGTGTGCCCGCAAGTTGTAAAGGCAGTGGGTGATCCCCAGACCATCATTTCTCAAGTTACAACGATTGTAAGTGTTGTTGGTGGTGTGGTTGGTTTGATTGCACTGACTGTGGCGTGGTCACAGATGAGAATTGCAAGTGCTAAAGTAAGGCTAGATTTATACAACAAGCGATTCAATATCTTCCTAGCAACTATCGAATACTACTTTGCGTCCTACGGCAAAGCCGATGTGGATATGAAGGGAAAATCCAGAGACTTTGTCAAAGCTTGCCGAGAGGCAAAGTTTTTATTTGATAAGAGTGATGGGGTTTACGATACTCTCATGAGAATCATGGACCATGGGAGCAAGATTCAGGCATATGAAGATGCAGCATCTGGCGTAATGCCCGGCGTCTGCAATGACACAAAACGCATAATGCATGAAAGTAGCGTTAACGCTCGTTCAGCCTTTGATAAAGATCTTCACACTTTAGAGGGCCAACTAACGAAATATATCACCTTCAAAACCGTTACGGGCTGGCGGGGGTAGGGTGTTGGCGTGCACAGACGAACTTTCTAACTCAGTATTTGGAACAAATTTAAGCGTGCAAAAAGAGGAATAGCGGCTGGGCTAGGCTCGGTACCCTGAGAATTGTGAAAGAATGCAGGCAACATGCCTATAATTATTACTGGGTGATTAGCAACGATGAGCGCAGAAGACTTTAGGAAGGCAATGGATGCTGATGATGGATTCAAGAACAAAAGACGAAACTTGTTCTTGCTCTCTATCTTGCTCATTGCAATTGTAGTAAGCGGTGCCGACATAAAAGAGGCTAACAGCCTAATTTTCAAAATCGAATTTACTAATCATGAAAACCTGCAATGGCTTCTGATCGCGGGCATTTGCTACAGCGTGTTGCGTTACTACGCATACTCCGAAACCTACCGAGACAAGCTTGTTGAGCAGTGGTCTAGTAAGTTGATGAGCGACAGGGCCGTGTATTACTACGCAGAACACTCGGGGGACGTTGGGGGGCTACTGGAAAAGGCTGTGGATGTTTATGGTGGCGATGAGCCGGGCTTAATAGATGCAGCATACAGAAGAGCCGGATTGCTCAAGCGTGTTATTGCCTATCCGTCAACAGAAGAACATGAGGAGCACGGGCAGGTATACTTCACGAGATTTATAGATCTTAATAAGTATAACGAAAAATGGAAGCGCGAAGACTTACTGCTTCTACTTTGGATCGAACTCAAGTATAGAATAAATGCTTGGGTAGCACACAGGGAAACTCTTGATCTAGTGGCACCTTACGTCTTGGCCGCTGGTGCACTAACTGCTTTTTTCTACAAAAAACTCTGCTAAAAAACAGTAGCAGCCCGCTTTCATTGCGGGCGGTGCTAATTATATGGAGCATTTCTCAGGCATAGCCCAGCCCCGCGCCGCGAGAGTCATGCACTTGAGGTTGCTACTTGATTCAGATCAGGGAAAAATAATGGCGTCAAAGCCAGAGCTATCAAGTGGTGAGCAGCGTCCTCAGTTAGATCGCTCCAAAGGGAACCAAAAATAAGCTGGGTACGAACTCCCGCAGACCCCGATCAGGCGACGTACCCAAGGCCATCATCAGGCGGCTGCAGTTTCTCGCTTAATCCGGTAAACGGTGGCAACGCCACAATCAGCCAGTTTGGCAATCTGATCAGCGGACATGGTTGGATGTTTTTGCATTAGCGCCTGTACCTCGGCCCACTTGGCAGCGTTCCTGCCTTTGCCTGACGGCTTCCAATCAGGATCAGCAGCCTTCTTGTTTTCCAAGCCCTGTTTGATGCGTTCCACGCGCTTCTCTTGATCCAGCCGTGCCATGGTCGCCATCAGATCAATCAGCATGTTGTTGATCACATCCATGATTTGCCCGGTGATTCCTTTCGCTTCAACCAGCATGTGGCTGGTGGGCAGATCAGCCACGACCAAACGAAGTCCTTTGGCCTTGATGGTGGCCTTGAGAGTGTCCCAGTCAGCCTGCGAGAGGCGACTCAGGCGGTCTACGGACTCAACCAATAGCACGTCTCCACTCTCGGCAGAATCGAGCAAGGCGATCAGCTCAGGACGGTTGAGCTTGGTGCCGCTGATGTTCTCGGCGTACACGCCAACGACGCTCAATCCCTTCTCGACAGCGAACAACTCCAGGGCGGCTTTTGCACGATTGGCGTCTTGGTCTTTGGTCGATGCTCGGAGGTAGAGGTGGGTGTTCATGGCCAACTATCCTTTATCATTTGTTTCGATAGGTAAATGATAATTGAATTATATAGCTATCAGCAATAGATATTTGATAGTAATTGGCGAGCAGCTATCGGACTACCAGTTACGTCTACTGTTTTGATAGCGATTATTGGCGGAGCTTGAGAATTCCAGCGGTGATAGCGGACGCGTTCGCATCGAGAGTTTCCAATGCGGTAACGGCGTTTTCATGGGCTTCGCTTGAACCGGTGGATTTAGCCCATAGGGCCACTTCTTCAATTGCAGCGGCTAAGGCGTGCTGGTTGTGGAGCAAGAGAGTTAGTACGTCTGCTGTGGCGATGTTGGTATCTGAGCTGTTAGGCATGGTGTTCATCCTTGATCGAGAGAACCAGCAGCCTAGACCAGTTCAGAGCACTTGCTGGAATCCGAGGTGACACGCCAGCTCAACACTAGGGATTGCCATTCCCTTGCACGAAGTCGAGGATTACGGATGAAATATGCCAATCCCTTGCAAAAAAACTCATTTTGAACGCCATAGATGCACCCTGCTTCGCAAACGGAGACAAAGACCCTTACGGAATGCGGGCTCCAGCCGTGGGCACCACTTCGCCCCAGGTTAATCGTGTGAAAACCGTAGGGGATATGCTGAGTTAATCGAGATTTTTTCAGGGTTTTCCATCTGGCCGACTGGATACAACCCGAACGCACAGCGCCGTACCAACCTCGATTGGCTTGTGCCTGAGTACATCGGCTACACCCTTCTTCTTGAACTCATTCAACACGGCCTTGGCACCGGTATCACAGCTCTGAATCATTGCGTTGGCAAACGTCGCTGAACCATCACTTGAGGCGTACAGGAATTTCAGGTTGGGCGGCAGGTGGCTTGTTGCGTAATACGGCTCCCTCCCGGCGTTGATGTCGATATGTTGACCCAGTTCACTATCAACGATCATTCCGATTCTGCTGTGCTGCATCAGCGGGTGGATGCTCCGTGTAATCGCTAGGTGCCATCCAATCGGCTCACTCTTGGCGTGATGATCAGTGTTCAAGATGAGGAAGGTGGCGTGGTGAACGTAGCGACTCTCAGCATTCAGAGAACTGAGATGATCCTGCACCACGTAAATGCAACAAGCGCTGACCCGATAACCCTGATGGATTTCATTTAGCGTATTGGTATCTACAGCCATCAGGTAATCGAAGCGGGCCTTGAGTTCTTCGTAATGATCCAAGGACATCGAGAAGTCATCAACTGGGGCTGAATAGAGAACCTTGTCATCCTTTTTCTCCCGCACGTACGTAATTTGATACCTGATACTGCTGGGATCAACCTCACGGACACTCAGTTGCTTCGTCACTGGGTCCATCTCCACAGTGAGTGATTCGACCTTGCCGGGAGTGTGCCCGTAGACGTAGTGGTCCCGTGGAATCGTTACCTGACCTTTCCTACGCTTCTTCTTGTCATTCTTCGTCATGAGGCAGCGTCCCTTTTGGTGAGATGGCAACATTGTAGCTGCACTGGCTGGGCTGATCGCCATCATGGATACTGACTCAAACTACATGGACAAGGAGAACTGGATGAATGGGTGGCAACGGTTGTGGGTGGTGGCGTCATTAGTGATAGGGCTGGGGTTCGCCTTTGTAGGCTGGCAGAACATACCCACCGAAGAGAGAGAAGCAGCCGAGCACTTTCGGGTTTCAACAATTGCCCTTGAGTTCAAGCTTCCAAGTCAGTACACGGTGGAGTCTGACAAGCGAGAATATGAGCGCTACGAAGAGTTCAAGGATGATCTTATCTACAGACAGCTTGAGTACATTGGCACCATGCTCGCTATCTGGGCTGGTGTATGCGCTGTTTTGTATGCCATTGGCTATGGGTGCGGCTGGGTATATCGAGGGTTTCGCCCTAAGACGGTATAACCAACCACAGCTCACGTTGTGAACAACGGGATTGAGTTGAATGCATGCAGAAGGGTGGCAAAGACTCTGGGAATTGGTGAGGTGGCTAGTGTCCATCTGCACGATGTCCAACCGACGCGTTCCGCTCTGAACGCCACTCACAAACCAGCTTGGCTACGGCAAGACAAGTCAAAGTCCTTGTAGAAGCTCTGACAGCGTCATTCCCAGTCCATCAGCAAGCACCTTGGCCGCGTCTAGGCTGGGGTTGGCGGTGCCAGTCTCAATTCGGGACATGTAAGTTCGAACGAACCCGCACTTATCAGCGAAAGCCTCCTGACTGAAGCCCTGACTGTTGCGTAGCTCTCGAATGCGTTGGCCGAAGCCCTTTCTCAAATTCTGATTTGGCTGCATCCCCGAATGATGGTCGGATGTACCCCAATCGTGAACACACTATATGATGACACACCAAGTGATACATTGGTATCCTCGTTGCTCACCCAGCTAGCACCTGACAGGGATGCCCATGAACGAAAAACTGTTTGTACTCACCAACCAGAAGAGGACGACAAATCACATCCTGCACGTGATTCTGACGGTGCTGACAGGAGGGCTATGGCTGCTGGCGTGGGGGATAACCATGCGCAGCAATGACGCCCACAACAAGAGAATCGACAAGCAGATTAATCAGATCATGCTTTACAAAACACAGGGGCTGAGTGACACCGATACGTACCAGCAGATCAAGAAAGACGAACTAAACTACGACGTACTTCAAGGCCGAGTGATATTCGTACTTCTGGTTGTCGTGTTCCTCTACTTCTATCTCCGATAAGCCAGCACCTTCGAAGGGACACATAACTCGATGAAAAAACTGATTCTTTCAGCAACCCTGCTTGCACTCAGCACTTCCAGTCTTGCAGGGGGACTATCCGAAGAAGAAAACGACATCTCGAAATGCGTTGGCTTCCTCGCCTCACAAAAGTACATAAACGCAAAGATGATGGACAGTTCTAGCGATATCGCTGGAGTCAAGATGAAAGCAGTTGCTGCGAAGAACAAGTATCCAGCAAGCACACTACAGACAATGACAGATACCTCAAGCAATACCGCCAGCATAATAGTCAACTACTTCACGACAGCCGTTAAGAACAATGACAAAGAGAAAATCAATGACATTTATCGGCGAGGCATTGCCACCTGCAAGAAGTCGGGACTAACCATCAACCAAGCAAACGAAAAATTCACCGTCACAGTAGATGATATAGATGATGCACTGTAACTACACAACGCCAAATAGAACGTTCATAACACAGCGACCAGCTTAACTGATAATGGTGTCAGCCAAGCGGAGCTTGAAGGATTACTACCTTCTGGCTCCGCCAGTATTCTCGCACCGAAAGCGTGAGTTTTCAACTGCACACCTACTCCGGTGTGGCCGCCGAGGCTCCTTCAGATGTACTTCAGTAACACAATGAAGTTTACACAAATCTAGCTTTTGCACTTGATTTTGTCGATCGTCTTTTTGGTAAAAAAATGAAGACGGTAGTATTCGATAGTCCCCCGTCAGTGGACGCTGACAGCTATACCCATTACCTACGGTGTAGCAGATCAAAAGCGAAGAGCTTTGATGTGCGATGATTTCATTTAATTTACTGGTGTGCTGATCCAGAATCGGAACGATATGACGATTGTCTTAACTCATGCTTCGCATGAAATGGTATTCCGTTTAATGCTCCGCATTGAAGTGCTTCTATGATATATGCGGCCGAATTAGTCCCCCCCCTTGAGAGGGCCGCTTATGCGACCTGCAACTCATCCCGAACGGTTTTCATCTCGTCACGCCACTTCCTGATAGTCTTTGCCGATACTCCGGTGTCTCGCTCAATGGCCTTGACCGCCACACCTTGTGTCAGCATCTTCAATACGTCTAGCTTCTTCGGGTGCTGGTGTCGGTTCTGTTGCTCATGACGCACCGGCAAGGCTAAGACATTAGCGAGAGCTGGATGTGTCGGATATTCCGCTTCGTACTCTTCCGCCGTCTTGAACTCGGTCAGGGTGCGAAGGTCATGGTGCAGCTTGGCCAGCTCTTCGGCACTTGGTTTGCACAGATCATCCCCATCATCCCACTCACAAGCTTTCAGCTCAGACTCGATGCCATCCATCTCGTTGATCAGAGATCGCGGACGACTTTCCATCATCCTTGGAACGATCAGTTCAATTGCTTTGACATAACGTCTTGCGTGCCTTTCCCTCAATTGCAGTAAATCCTCTACACCCTCATTAGTGACGACTGGGAGACTTTCCAGAATTACTACAAGGTTGCGTACAGACAGCGGCATAGACTTGCCACCAATACCGATAGTCCGGTCATGCCAGTCAAGGCGTGCGATACCTTCGATAATGTCCAGTGCAAACACCGGGTATCGCCCCCAGTACGTTGTGCAACCGATGAACCCATAGAACGGGTTCTCAATTACCTTGCGCTTTCGCCCACGCTCACTCTTTGGCTTACGTGGTGCCTTCGTTCTGGTCTTCGGTGCGTTGTCTGCCAGCCACTGATCGGCATTAGCGGCGATACGTGCATTCAATGCTTCCAATTCTGCTGGGGAGTGCAGGTCGGAAGTGGGGAGTGATTTACAGGTGGCGGTTTTGTTGGTGGGCAATTCAGAGGCGAGCGAGTATTCCATGGATGGTTCTCCTGTATTTAAGTTCATTTCATAGGCATGTGCCTCGTTAGTAGTGGTTGCCGCAGGCGATGGCCTGCGGTGGTACTTGGGGGTAAATCAGTCCCGGATATGGCGGGAGCAGGTTCGTAGTCGAGTGATCACGCGTGCATCAAGTTTTGATTCGTAGCTATCTGCCAACTGATTGCAGTACGCCAGATGGGCCGACTGGTACGCTCTGAAAGCTTCAGTGATGTCATGGAATTTCCCCAGTGCAACAGGCTTGCCGAGCATCGAAAGCACAGACACAAATCCCACTCCGCCTGGCGCCACTGACACTCCGATAGGCAGTATCCCTCGACGACTTCGGGTGTCCCTGAAAATCTGATTGATCAGCTTCGGAACTACCGAGCAATGCTCTGGTGAGTACTCGGGGTTCAGTTGGTCCAGAATGTCTTTGTCCAGCTCCGCATCAGCCTCAAACGCATATGGCTGCACGGAGTACCAAGCTGCGAACTCCTGATAGTCGTGCCATTTCCGGCAAACGCGGCATCCAACGTACGCGGGTTTCTCGGGACCATAGGTCCGCCGCATCATGTTTGCCCAAGTCTTGTACGGAGTCCCTTTTCCGGATTTGAAGTAGGGAAGCCCCAATGCTTTGCGTCGGCGGTAAGAGTTGTAGCCAACGCCATAGGACAACCGTTCGTCCTTCGGTGGTGCGAAGAGTGGAAGCTCCTCCCCAAGACTGTAATCAAGGTGGATTCCAGCGACGCTGGGTAGCACGTAAATGGTTCGGGTGACGTCATAGATGCTGTGTTGTTGCATGGTGTACCTCCGTTCAGTTGAAAAATTGGCGATAAAAAACCGACACATTGGTCGGCATCGGGCTCGTCATTCTTCTCACTACGGAGGAGCAGGAACTCAGCTATTCGATGTCGTCGACCTCAATGTTGGTATTGCTTCGATTGCGTTTGTCATGGTGCTTCTCATGATCTGCTGTGACCGTCAGGTGGTGGTCAACCAAAGTTCAGGCGTTAAAAAACCTCCTGCGATTTCTGGGCGATTTGTTCGCACCGTGGTCGCGTAGAGGCTTCTAAATTGTCTGTCTGCTCACTGAAGCAGAACGCCATCATCTCATAGATGTGGGCCGCCTGTCAATAAGTGGTTGCGGTGAGCGTTTAGATATGGTTGGGGTCTTGTTCGGGAAGCTAATCATCCCAGAGTCCTATCGCACAGTGCCATTTTGCATAAACCAGTTTCCAGCGGAGTGGACGCGTCCTGCTTAGTGCAGGCGGTCAGTTCGCCTAGTAAACGCTGGGCGTAATGGACGTGTGCGATTGGAATCTGAAGACAGTGATGCAAGTTTTTCCGAGGTTTATGAGGGTTTTCGACAAGTTTTCGATGCGTACTAAGGTAGCTCGACAAGGTCGGGTGTCTGCCTCCATAAACGATTGAGCAGGCAAACTGCTGGTGTCCCATGAGAGGGGGCTGGGATGTGACCCAGTCGCCCAGTCCCAGCCGGTCAGGTGATGTGTTGT
This sequence comes from Pseudomonas sp. WS 5412, assembly GCF_012985615.1. Lineage (NCBI taxonomy): Bacteria > Pseudomonadati > Pseudomonadota > Gammaproteobacteria > Pseudomonadales > Pseudomonadaceae > Pseudomonas > Pseudomonas sp. WS 5412. Next base: position 40,989 of record NZ_JAARMB010000019.1, on the reverse strand, counting down.
AGTGCCGCCGCCATCGCTTTCAACGATGTCCTGCTTCCATAGATGCCGAAGGTCACCGAGCTATCCTCATGTCCAACGATTCGCTTGATCATTGAATCTTGCACACTAACATCACGTAAGTGATTGAGGAGGGTATGACGGAATCTGTGGAAAGCTTTGCGTAAGTTGGTGACCCCAGACAATCACGTGGGCAATCTGCTATACACAAATACGGGCGTATCAGCCGATCAGGAGGGCCTATGACGAAGGCTGAGTTGTTCGACAGCGTGGTTGTGGAGATGGGGCGTGTTTGGGGTGGGCGAGGCTTTGGTGGCGAGTTTGAAGCTTATGATTGGTTGCTGGAGTACTACGGCATCACAGAGGAAGACGACAATACGTGGATGGACATCTGTGCTCAGTACCGTGGCGAACTCACAGAGGCACTGGCTGATCTGACTGAGCAGGAGCGGGCTGAGGTATTGGCGTTTTTGGCGGATGATGCTCGGGTGACAGGCTTCCTAAAAGGGCTGCTTCAGCATTACCAGAGTTCAGGCGCGGTGTACCCACATCCGTGAGGGGCTTTGACAGGGGATGGTTGTTGCGGCCCTACAAGCTTTAAACACCCCCGTAAAGCCGGGTGGGTGAACTTAACCAACTGAAGGTAAGGAGAGCTGGGAAATAGCTTCCAACTTCTGAGTTGAAGACGCACCTTGCGAGTAGACGTCAAACGTTACCGTACCTGTCTCATGACCCACCAGTTCGGCAATCAGGAGTCCTTGTACACTCGCCCTGTGAAGCTGGGTGATCACCGTTTTGCGGATCGAGTGGAATACGTGTTGGGCACCGTAACCATGGGATTCCTTGAGCCTGCCGAAAGCCTTTGAGAGCGCGTCAGATCGTATGCCGTACTTGTTCTTGCTGTCAGATGGGATCAGGTAGCCATCCTTAGAATCCTCCTTCAAACGCTCGACAATGCCCGATAGGGCGGGGTGTACAGGTACGACGCGGATGCCCGCTGCGGTCTTCGAGTCAACAATGTCGAAGCTGTCTATTCCGTCCGGTTTAATCAGGTGTTCAACCCTCAACTGGCAAAGCTCTTCAATGCGGGCGCCTGTGAACGCACCCAAGAGGATCAAGTCAGCTAGCGTCGTGTGGTCAGCAGCTAAGGCGGCAGCATGAAGCTCCGCAATTTCTTTCGGCTGGAAGGCCTTTCGCTGGCGGTCTGCACGTTCCTTACCACGGGTTTGCGGTAGCTCATGATTTTCAAACGGGTTGGCCTTGTCTTTGAATTCATCTCGCCAACGAATGTCATGCTTCATCGCCCACTTCCAGAAGACGTTACCTGCCAGCAAGTATTGGGTGAGGGTTTTGCTTGCCAGCTTGAGAGAGTCGAGCCACGCCGAAACAGTGTCAAAATCGAGTTGGCGACTTTCCTTGGTGAGATATACCGATAGCTTCTCTAGCTTCGACTGCTGTTGATCCATTGTCTTGGTAGCGATATTCCGCGCTTCACGATACTGTCGGAACGTGGCGATACGTTGCTTCGTGATCGGGGACTTGATTTTGTAGGAGGCAGGATCAGTCAGGATGGTCTGTATTTCCTCAGTTTCTTGAGTGGATAGTTCGGCCTCGTGTGTAAGCAGTTCGCCTAGGCTTTCCAGAATCAGTTTATGGGCGAGTTCTTGAATGGCAATTTCACGATCAAGACCTTGCAAGGTATCTACCGCATTCATTTCTGCCCGGCGTCGTCGGCCGCTCTCAGTATCATTGAAAACGAATCGGTGCAGTTCCTGGAGATCAGCATGATCCACGTCAGGTAACGCTTTCGTTTCGCCAAGTACTGCATCTATCTTTAACTGACGGAACAACTGAGAAAAGTCTTGAGCTTCGTTTGCGAGGTTTTCTTTCCACGCAGTCCCTCGATTGGTGCGCTTGTTTCGTGCTACTTGAAACTGAGCTTTCCAGTTCGCGAGGATTGGAAGGCGTGCATTCATCGCCTCCTTGCGGAGTCCCGTCTTCAATGACTGAATCAGCACCTTGCAGCCAATGGCTTTCTGTACATCGGCAGGGACAGCCAGTCGCACGTACCAAGTGGATTCACCTTTCTTCTGAATCAGGTTGTCTGCCATTGGAGCGCCGTGAAGTGGGGGGAGTGGTATAGCGGATTGTACTACTCGATTGTACTACTGTGCACGCTTAAGGCCCTGTAGGGTCGTTGGTATTGCTCGAAATCCTCTTTTATGGTGAGTCCCTATCTCTCCGCCATTACACAGAAAAAGCCCCGTAGTTGAAAAACTACGGGGCTTTTTCGTTTCCGAAACTTGCTGAAAATACCGCCTCCTACGATTCACTCCCCGTACTACACAACAAACCCACCTTTCGTGCAGGCTTCCAAAACGTTACGCACAGCGCCTGCGTTGCGCGCCCCTCTGTAAGTCAATATCGTTTGCCGTGTGCGAGATAGTTCTCCCATCCCAACACTGCAAAGGAATGCCTGATGAGCAAAAACACGAAAAAGACCTCCGACAAGATGGCCACGTTAGCAGCCGAAACCCTGAATAATCCAAGCGCCTCAGCTATCGCCAGAAGCCTGGCTGCCTCGGCGTTGGCTCAAAGTGGTACGGATAAGCAGACCAGTGCGCAGATGGAGGAAAAAGCTGGAAAGACGCTTCAGAGCGATCAGTATAGCGAGCAGACGAAAGCGCTTGCCGCCTCTGTGCTCTCCCAATCCAATAAAGAGCGAGGAAGCTGAGAGGCGACCCTTCTGAATAAGGCCGGTGGTTGTTTCCATAGGTTATGGGGGAATGCGCTGTCTTACCTGAGGCTGTCCATTTCTCACGAAAAGGCTTGGCTTGCCACCATCCATCAGAAAAGCTGTCCATGGCTATCTCCAGTTCTATGCTGGGTCATAAGACCAATTCTTATGGATGGGAGGTGGGTATGAATAACGAACCCAAGCCACGCGACGACTCGGCGCAGGAGCGGGCTCGGCGGCTTCACGAAGAAGAGAAACCGCAGACCTGGAAGCACCCGGATGATGGGACGGAATTGTCCGAGCGCGACCAGGAGCGCCCGCTTAAGCCCTGACGTCCGACGATGAGAGCGTCCCCAGCGCTTTCATCCGGCTATCGGCGTACACAGCTCTACCAGCGTGCCATCCGGGCAGCGCACGTAAGACACTACCTGGCCCCAGGGCTTGCTGCTCGGTGCCGAGAGTTCGCTGGCACCTGCGGCCAGCGCTTTGGCGTGGGCCGCCGGTACGTCTTCGGTTACAAACCCCAGCTCCATGCCCAGCGGTTGCTTCGAGGTATGGGCGGCGACGTGCCCACCCTTGAAGTTCATCTCCCCCAGCTCATGGGCGGCGAAGGACAACGTAGTGCCCCCGGTTTCCAACTCGCCATAGGTCCCTGATTCATGCAGGAAGCGTCGGCTGAAGCCAAAGGCTTTTTCGAAAAACTGCAGTGACGCGGCCACGTCCGGGACGTAGACGATGGTGTAGGCGAATTTCATGGCTAAGCGCTCCTTGCTTGAAGAAAGTGGCTAATTAGAGGGCGAGGCGCCGGGCTCGTCAATCTGCCTATACCAGCAGCGCCGCGGGAAACCCCGACGCCAGGACCAGATACGCAACGATGGCGGCCAGGCACAGCCCGACAAACACCCGCAGCAGTGTCCTGGCGGTTGGGTGGGCGATGAGTCTGATACTCCAGATACACAGCCCGGCCATCAGGATGGCCAGGGCAAGAATGACCAGCACGGGGATGTTCTCGGTTGTCATGGAAGCTGATTTATAGTCTCAAACACGTGGGTTGGATAGTCGACGCATAGACGCAGGCCCCGCAGTGTTCCTAAACTGCCGGCAGTCTTGGGCTGTAGGGCGTTTGCCATGAATCGCAATGAATTACGCAAGGCCGACATCAACCTGATGGTGGTCTTTGAAACGCTGATGCTCGAGCGCAACGTAACGCGTGTGGCAGAGAAGCTGTTTCTCGGCCAACCCACGGTCAGTTCGGCCCTCAACCGCTTGCGCACGTTGTTCAACGACCCGCTGTTTATCCGTGTCGGCCATCGTATGGAGCCCACGGCGCGGGCCGAGGAGCTTATCTTGCATCTGTCGCCGGCCCTGGACTCGCTGTCGGCGGCGTTGAGCCTTACCCATGATTTCGATCCGTCTGTCAGTACCATGACCTTTCGCATCGGCCTGTCCGATGACGTCGAGTTCGGCCTGTTGCCGCCGCTGTTGCGGGCCCTGCGCACCGAAGCGCCGCAGGTGGTGTTTGTGGTGCAGCATGTCGATTACTGGCGGATCCCGGACTTGCTGGCCTCTGGCGATATCACCGTCGGCATCACCCAGACCCGTGGCCTGCCGGCCAATGCCAAGCGCAAGTTGTTGCGCCATATCCGCCCCAGCGTGCTACGCGCCGATGCCTCGGACCAGCCGCTGACCCTCGATGAATATTGCTCACGACCCCATGTGCTGGTGTCCCACACCGCCAACGTCGCAGGGTTTGCCGATGAGTGGCTGGCGGAGATCGGTCGCAAGCGGCATGTGGTGTTATCTGTGCCGCAATACAGCTCCTTGCCGGCACTGCTGGCCGGCACCGATATGATCGCCAGCCTTCCGGATTACACGGCCCAGGCCATGGCCGCAGCGGGCAATCTGTTTTGTGAGCCGTTCCCGTTCGATACGCCGACCCTGGACTTGTCCATGGTCTGGCTCAGCCACGTTGACAGTGACCCCGCCGAACGCTGGATGCGCTCGCGGCTGGAAGCATTTATGGGGGGCTGAGAGCACTAAGCGGCACGTCATATCTGCGCTTCTTTTGCCGCATCCTGCTTGACGCTTGCCACTGCCTTGACCACCTGCTCGCGAAACCACGCGTTGGCAGTTTCCTGCTCGCTGACGTCGTTCCACTGCATATCCAGGGTGAACCCCGGCAGGCCGTTGGGGGCTTCGCAGTGGCCGAACTGCGGCTCCAGGGCCAGCAGCTGTTGCACACGCCGGGGCAGGGTGACGATAAAGTCGGTGCCGGCAATCATCTTCAGCGCCGCGCTGTAGCTGTTGGCCCGGGCAATAACCTGGCGCTTGTGGGCCTGGCGGGCGAGCCAGCCGTCGATCATGTTGGTGTCCGAGGTCCAGGGTGTCGGGAATACATGGCGCCGGGCCACAAACGACTGCAGGCTGAACGCCGGCTCGCGCGGGGCGGCGCGTTTATCGAAGACGCAGACCAGGTCGTCCTCCAGCAGCATCTGCGTCCTGAGATCCTTGTGCTCACGGTGAAAGTGCGGGCCGAAGCAAATCACCAGGTCCAGGCGCCCGTCGCGCAGGGCCTCTACGGGAATCTCGGTTTCCAGCTTCTGCACATTGACGATCACTGGCAGGTCGGCGTGATCGAAGTGTTTCAGCAACCTGGGCAGGATCAGTTGCTCGAAGTATTCGGGCGCGCAAAGGTTGAAGGTGACGGCTTTTTGCGTGGGGTCGAACGTCTGGGCGCCCGCGTGGCAGAGGTTGATGCTTTCGAGGATTTTCTGCACATGCCCGTACATGCTGCTGGCTTTGTAGGTCGGGCGCATGCCCGCACGGGTGTTGATAAACAGATCGTCTTCGAAGCTGGTGCGCAGTTTCTTCAGGCTGTAACTGACCGTAGACTGGCTGACAAACAGGGTTTCGGACACATCGGTGACGCTGCTTTGCTCATACACAGCGACAAAAACCATCAGGTCCTGCATATCGAGCTTTCTAAGCAAGTTGCTGTTTAGCATTCGTTCCGTCCGTGAGCCTGTTGCGCGACCGCAGCGCAAACAAGGCAAAATGTTAACGGAACGCTCGTGCCAATAGAAAGGTCTGTCGGACCTTTCTATGTCTGTTGTGGGACAGATACTGTTTGGAACACGACGCCCTAGCGAATATGCCGTGCGTAGTGGCGCGGGTCGAAGCGCAGGACCATCAGCAGCATCACCCCCACCACCGCCGTGAGCGACCACCAGGCCCATTCGAAACTGCCCAGTTGGTCGCGAATCACCCCAGCGATCAGTGGCGACACGCCAGCAATCAGGTAGCCGATACCCTGCACGAAGGCTGTCAGGCCACCCGCACGGCGCGGGTTGTCCAGGTGGTCCAGGGACAGGATCAGGCTCATTGGGAACAGCCCGCCAATGCCCAGGCCCAGCAGGCATGGCCACAGGAGGGTGAGGTGCTGTGGGGAGAGGATCAGGCCACAGAAGCCGGCGATGATCAGCACCAGCAACACGGCCACCACAGCGCGCTTGTCCTGGCGCCGGTTGGCGATGGCCGGGGTGATTAGCCCGGAGACCACCTCCATGGCGGTCAGGAAACCCAGTAGCAAACCGGCACTCTGTTCGCTCCAGCCCTGCTCGACGTAGTACGGCGCCAGCCATGCCAGCACGCAGGTGTAGGAAGCGGTCCCGAGGCCGAAGAATATCGCCAGCAACCACGCGCGGCGATTACCCAAAAACGACGCCTGCGCACCGGTAGCGGCGTGGGGCAGGGGAGGCAATGCCGCGCGCTGGGCATACCAGAACAGCAGCGCCAGCACGGCGAGCACCGCCCAGATGGCCAGGCCGATCCGCCAACTGCCGGTCTGCACCTGGATAAGCGGCGAGAATGACGCCGCCAATGCCGCGCCGCCCATGATCGCGGTGACGTACAGGCCCATGAACAGTGAAACATTGTCACGAAAGCGCGACTTGATCAGCGCCGGCATCAACGCCTGGATCAGCGCAATGCCCACGCCGGCGGCGATGGCGCTGAGGATCAATTCGGCGGCGGAGTCGAGAAACAGCCGTGACAGGGTGGCGAGGCCAATCACTACCAGCGACAGCACGATGCTGCGATGTTCGCCAAAGCGTTTGCCCAGGCCCATGCCGAAGAACATCGCCAAGCCCATCGCCATCACCGGCAGCATGGTCAACAACGACGCGGTGCTGAAACTCAGCGGCATATCACCACGGATCGACGATAACAAAGGACCGACTGCTGCCATGGACGGGCGCAGGTTGAGGGCCACCAGCACAACACTGATCATCAGCCAGAGGGCGGTGGTGGGTTTGGCGTGGACGTTTTCCATGGGCGGGCCTTGAATGGACAAGGCTGCTATTAGGCGGCTGCGCAGGGCAGTGGGCAAATCAGAAAGTCGCAGGGACTATTGAAAAAACCGGCACCGGCTTGTGTGGGAACCGGGTAAGACAGTTCCCACACAAGCCAGGGCGATTTCGTCGGCAGGGTGTGTCAGTAACCCACGGTAAAGCGTTGGCGCGAATGCTTCGGTGTTTCCACTTCGTCAATCAGGGCAATGGCGAAGTCGGCAAAGCTGATCCAACTACGGCCTGCGCTGCTCACCAACAGGTCGTCCTGACCCAGGCGGAACGTGCCGGTGCGCGCGGTCTCGACAAATTCTGCCGAGGGCGAAAGGAAGGTCCAGTCCAGTTCCTTTTCCTGACGCAAGGTGTCGAGGAATGCCGCGCCAGCACTGGCCTCGGCCTTGTATTCGGCAGGGAAACCCTGGCTGTCGATGACCCGCCCGCCGTCCGGCAACAGCAGCGAGCCTGCGCCACCCACCACCAGCAGACGCTTCACGCCCGCCTGTTTTACCGGCCCGATCACCGCAGGGGCCGGCAGGGTGGCGAAGTGCGCAGCACTGATCACCACGTCGCTGCCGCTGATGGCCTGTTGCAGGGCTGCAGCGTCCAGGGCGTCGGCCTGTTTGACGGTCAAGCCCGGGCGCGCGGCGATAGCTCCAGTGTTGCGTGCGATGGCCGTGACCGTATGGCCGCGACGCAGGGCTTCTTCCAGCAGTTGGCTACCGGCACGGCCGGTGGCACCAATGATTGCGATCTTGCTCATGACGTTCTCCAGTGCGGTAAGAGTTGGATCAATTCACCACTGCATTTCGCCCTTGGCGACTTTGGCACTCAGCTCCAGGGAGCTTTCATCGGCCAGCTTCGGGTAGCGTTTTTTCATGGCTGCGATCAGGGCGGCGGAATCCTTGGCCTTGGCGGTTTCTACATCGAAAGCCTTGATGTAGTCGGCCGTGAAGGCGACGGATTTGACCGAAGGCGTGCCCAGGTAGTGGCCCGGTACCACGGTGACCGGCTTGAGTTTTTCGATACGTTGCAGGGTGCCCAGCCAATCGGCATGGGATTGCGCACCCTGGGTGTCGGCCATCCACAAGTGGATATTGTCCGAGACCACCACGCCGCCGACCACGGCCTTGATTGATGGGATCCAGACGAAACTGCGATCCGGCTGCGGGCCGTCCAGGCCGATGACTTCCAGCGGTTGCCCCTCGAGTGTCAGGCTATGGCCTTCGAGGACCTGAGGAATGATGGTCCTGGCGGGTTTGTCAGCACCCATTTTCGGGCCCCAGTAGGCGACTTTTCCGGCAACGGTGGCCTTGATATGGTCGACCACCGGCTGCGGTGCAAGGATCTTGGCCTGTGGGAAAGCGCTGGCCAGGGTGTCGAGGCCGAAGTAGTAATCCGGGTCGCCATGGCTGATGTAGATGGTGGTCAGCTGTTTGCCACTGGCGCGGATCTTCTGCACCAGTTGCTCGGCTTGGCCCTTGCCGAACTGCGCGTCTACCAGGATCGCGTCTTTCTCGCCGCTGACCAGCACCGAGCTGACGGGGAAGATCGCCGATTCACCGGGGTTGTACACGTCGAGAGTAAGGTCGGCGGCAGCTGCGTGAGCGGCAAAGCCGAGTACGGTTGTGGCCAATACAAAGCGCTTGAGGGTGGTGAGCATGTTCAGGTCCAGGTCAGAGGTGCCTTGGCAGGCGATGGACAGAGCTTAGTTGCACTTAACGCAGCAAAAAATGCGATGCTGGAACATAGTTTGTTTCTAAAACCGGGCAAATCATGGATCGTCTTCAAGCAATGCGGGTGTTTGTCACGGTGGTCGACCTGGGCAGCCAGTCTGCGGCCGCCGATCATCTGGACCTGTCTCGCCCAGTCGTGTCGCGCTACCTGGCAGAGCTGGAGGACTGGGTGGGCGCGCGCCTGATGCACCGCACCACGCGCAAGCTCAGCCTGACCGCCGCCGGCAGCGAAACCCTGCCGCGTTGCCGGCAGATGCTGGAATTGTCCTGCGACATGCAGGCCGCCGTCAGCGAACCGGACGACACCCCTCGGGGCCTGGTGCGCCTGAGTGTCAGCACCTCGTTTGGCCAGGCGCAATTGGCGGAGGCGATGGCCGAGTACGTCAAGCGCTACCCGCAGGTGACCATTGATCTGCAAATGCTCGACCGCACGGTGAACCTGGTGGATGAGCGCATCGACCTGGCGATCCGCACCAGCAACGACCTGGACCCCAACCTGATTGCGCGGCACCTGACGGTATGCCGCTCGGTGATCTGCGCGTCGCCGGCCTATCTGCTGGAACATCCGCAACCGCAGCGGGTAGAAGAGCTGGCGGGGCACAATTGCCTGACCCACTCCTACTTCGGCAAAAGCCTGTGGCATTTCGAGGAAGATGGCGAGCCGGTGTCGGTGCCGGTACACGGCAACATCAGCGCCAATGAAGCCAGCACCTTGCTACGCGTGACCCTGGCCGGGGCGGGGGTGGCGATGTTGCCGACCTACCAGGCCGGCGACTACATCCGCAGCGGCCAGTTGATCCGCCTGCTGCCCCATGCCGAGCCACGGCAGATGAACATGTACGCGGTGTATGCCTCGCGCAAGCACATGCCCCAGGCGTTGCGCAGCCTTCTGGATTTCCTGGTGTTGAGGTTCCCGCCGCAGCCGCAATGGGATGCAGGGCTAGACGTGCGATAAGGCGCCTGAATACCCCTCAATACTGGCAACTCGCCCTGGCTGACCTATGCTTACCACAGCACCTTCTTGATCTGTCCGGAGGTCACCGCCATGACGATCAAAACCAGAAAGTACCTGATGATTTTTACCCTCTGCGCCCTGGCCACGGCCCTCTATGGCACCGCCGCCTACCGCGCCGAACAGGCCCGCATGCAACCCGGCATGGCCGCAACCTGCAACCACGGACAATGCACCTACTCGGCGACCCTGAGCGCGTTGCGCTAAGCCGGAGGGCTGTGGTGGCAATGGAGCTCCTGTGGCTTCTGGGGCTTCTATGGCTCTTGTGGCGAGGGAGCTTGCTCCCGTTGGACTGCGCAGCAGTCCCATTTCAGGGCCGCTTCGCGCCCCAACGGGGGCAAGCCCCCTCGCCACAACAAGCCCCCTCAGCACAACAAACCTTCTCACCACGGTAAATCGGCCTACAGAAGGTGGGCGGTCGATCACTCTGCATTCAATTGTTCGCGAAACACCTTGGGTGAAAACCCGACGCGGCGGCGAAACAGTCGAGAAAAGTTCGTCGGATCAGAGAACCCCAGTACGTCGGACATTTCATTGATGGTCATGCTGGTGTAGGTCAGCAGGCGCTTGGCCTCCAGCAATTGGCGGTCGTGCATGATCTGCAAGGCCGGCTGCCCGCCCAGTTCGCGGCAGGTGCCGTTGAGGTGCGACACCGAGATCCCCAGCTTGTGCGCCAGGTCTTCGATCTTCGGGTGTTCGCGGTAGTGCTGCTCCACCAACTGGGTGAAGCGCCGAAAATACTCAAGGCTGCGTGGCACCCGGGTATGGCAGCGCTGGATGGCCTGGCGGCTGATCCACACCAACAGCACGCTGACCAGGGCGTGCATCATCATGTCCCGGGCCGGGAAGTTGTCGTTGTATTCATCCTGCAACCGGGCAAACAGGCTATTGAGGTAGTCACTGTCCTGGCCCGCCGGATAACTGCCCAGGGCGCTCAAGCCATCTACCGCCGAGCCCAGTTGGCCTTGCAGATGCGCCACCAGCGGCGCAGCCAGCGTCACCACAAACCCTTGCACATCCTCGGCAAACCGAAACCCATGCACGCATAACGGCGGCAGCACTTGCAGGGTCGATTCCGTCAGCGTCGTGCGCTGGCCCTCGATCTCCAACTGCGCCTGGCCTTTGTACACGTAGAGCAACTGGCACAGGTCCGCATGTCGGTGGGGCTGGATCTCCCACTGGTACTCACGGCTGCGCCGGGAGATGGTTTCACAGTGCAACAAATCCGGGGTCGGCCACTGTTGGCTTTCCCCATAGAGTTTGAACACTGGAACGGCGGGACTGGCATTTTTGGTCATGGTTTCAATCCGATACTCAGGACAGTGGTTCGGTAATCGCCCCAATTGGCGAAAAGCGCAGGCTTTGGCTCAGTTTTCACCTTCTTATGGGGCTCACTCAAGGGAAAAATGCCAGCACCAAAACCAATGACAACGCTTTCACTGAATACGTTCGGGGGAAGCAGGCGGGCCATAAAAATAATGAAAACCCTGAAAACCCAAGTCGCCATTATCGGCGCCGGCCCTTCGGGGCTGCTGCTCGGCCAGTTGCTGCACAATGCGGGAATTGAAACCCTGATTCTTGAGCGCCAGGCCCCCGACTATGTCCTCGGACGTATTCGCGCCGGTGTGCTGGAGCAGGGCATGGTCGACCTGTTGCGCCAGGCCGGGGTCAGCCAGCGAATGGACGCCGAGGGCCTGGTACATGCAGGCTTCGAGCTGGCGCTGAACGGGCGCTTGCAACATATCGACCTGAAATCCCTGACCGGCGGCAAGACCGTGATGATCTACGGCCAGACCGAAGTCACCCGCGACCTGATGGCGGCGCGCGAGCAAGCCGGTGCGATCACCCTGTATGAAGCGCGCAATGTTCAGCCCCACGACCTCAAGGGCGAACGGCCCTGGCTGACCTTCGAGCACCAGGGCCAACACGTGCGCCTGGACTGCGACTACATCGCCGGCTGCGATGGCTTCCACGGCGTGGCACGCCAGTCGATCCCCGCCGATGTGCTCCAGACCTTCGAGCGGGTCTACCCGTTCGGCTGGCTGGGTATCCTCGCCGACACCCCGCCGGTCCACGCCGAACTGGTCTACGCCAAGCACCCACGCGGCTTTGCCCTGTGCAGCATGCGTTCGCCCAGCCGCAGCCGTTATTACCTGCAGGTGCCGGCCGAGGAGTCGCTTGAGGCATGGTCCGACCAGCGCTTCTGGGATGAACTCAAGGCGCGCCTGCCCGATGAGTTGGCCGTGCAATTGGTGACCGGGCCGTCGATCGAAAAGAGCATCGCCCCGCTGCGCAGTTTCGTGGTGGAGCCGATGCAGTACGGGCGTCTGTTCCTGCTGGGGGACGCCGCCCATATCGTGCCACCCACCGGCGCCAAGGGCCTGAACCTGGCGGCCAGTGATGTCAGCACCTTGTTCACTATCTTGCGCAAGGTGTACCGGGAAGGGCGCGTGGAGTTGCTGGAGAAATATTCACAGATCTGCCTGCGGCGCATCTGGAAGGCTGAACGGTTTTCCTGGTGGATGACCTCGATGCTGCACCAGTTTCCCGAGGCGGATGGCTTCAGCCAACGCATTGCCCAGAGCGAGCTGGAGTACTTTGTCGAGTCGCAGGCGGGGCGCAAAACCATTGCAGAAAATTATGTCGGACTTCCTTACGAGGCTATCGAGTAGCCGGCTATCGAGTAAGCTATCGGGCATTGCCACGGGGCTCTTTTCCCGTGGGCCTTGCCTACAGGTTCTGTCGTGACCCAGCCCACTCCTTCTGTACGCAGTATCCTCGCCGCCCTGATGCTGGCGATTTTCCTCGGCGCGCTGGACCAGACCATCGTCGCCGTGTCGATGCCGGCCATTTCTGCGCAGTTCAACGACGTCAACCTGCTGGCCTGGGTCATCTCCGGCTATATGGTGGCGATGACTGTGGCCGTGCCGATCTACGGCAAGCTCGGCGACCTGTATGGGCGGCGGCCGATGATGCTGATCGGCATGGGCCTGTTTACCGTCGCCTCGCTGTTTTGTGGCATGGCGCAAAGCATGGAACAACTGGTGCTGGCGCGCATCCTCCAGGGCATTGGCGCAGGCGGGATGATTTCCGTGAGCCAGGCGATCATCGGCGACATTATCCCGCCCCGTGAGCGTGGGCGTTACCAGGGGTACTTCAGCAGCATGTACGCGGTCGCCAGCGTGGCCGGGCCGGTGTTGGGCGGCTATATGACCGAGTACCTGTCGTGGCGCTGGGTGTTTTTGATCAACCTGCCATTGGGCGCGGGCGCCTGGTGGGTGGCCCATCGCACCCTGGTGGGGCTGCCGGTGCCGCAGCGCAAGCCGGTCATTGATTACCTCGGCACGCTGCTGATGATCATTGGCTTGACGGCGTTGTTGCTGGGCATCACCGAAATCGGCCAGGGCCATCATTGGCGTGATGATCAGGTGCTGGGCCTGCTGGCGTGTGCCCTGGTGGCGCTGAGCATATTTGTCTGGCATGAGCGCCGGGCGCGGGAGCCCTTGTTGCCCATGCACCTGTTCGCCAACCGCAGCGCGGTGTTGTGCTGGTGCACGATTTTCTTCACCAGCTTCCAGGCCATCTCGCTGATCGTGCTGATGCCCCTGCGTTACCAGAGCGTCACCGGTGCCGGTGCCGACAGCGCCGCCTTGCATCTGCTGCCGCTGGCCATAGGCTTGCCGATGGGCGCGTTCTTTGCCGGGCGCATGACCTCGGTGACCGGTCGCTATAAACCGATGATCCTTGGCGGGGCGCTGCTCACGCCGATTGCGATCCTCGGCATGGCCTTTAGCGCACCCCAATCGCTGATGCTCAGCAGCCTGTTCATGGTGCTCAGCGGCATTGCCTCGGGCATGCAGTTCCCGACTTCCCTGGTGGGCACGCAAAACTCGGTGGCGCAACACGACATCGGCGTCGCCACCAGCACCACCAACCTGTTCCGCTCACTGGGTGGCGCGGTTGGGGTGGCGTGCATGTCGGCCTTGCTGTTGGCGTTGTTGCAGGATTCGAGTTTTGCCCATCTGGCCAGTGGTTCGATGATGGCCGAAGGCAGCTCCGGCAATGTGCTGCTCGATGGCCTCAACGCGGCGCCTGGCCCGGCGCAGGATGCGTTGCGTGGGGAGTTGCTGAGCACCTTCCGGCATTTACTGATGGTCAGTGCGGCGGTGTCGTTGCTGGGGTTGGCGGCGGCGATTGCGATGCCAAACCACCTGTTGCGGGGGCGCGAAGACAAGGCGCGATAGCGTAGGCGCCGGCAAGCCGGCTCCTACATGCAATGCAGCTGTGCGCGTTGCCCGCTTACGGGCTGTAGTAACCCACCGCCACCAGAAAATGCCCGCTCTTACGCAGATAGGCATGCTTGTTTTCCACCTTGCCGGTCACCGGGTTTTTCCAGCGGTATTGATATTCCCCCTGATCCTGCTCCTTCATCAGTTGCAGGATCGGCTCGCCCACGGGCTTGCCGTCCGGGTCCTTGACCTTGGCGAAGTCGGTGTTGATCAGGCGCAGGTTGGTGCCGTGGGCCACATAGCGCCCGGTATCCAGGTCGACCACAAACACATACAGGTCGTCCTGCAAAAAGCCGCCCTGCAGCGCATTGATGGCCTTCAACGCGCCGGCTTCGTTTTTCTCCAGTTCCCTGACCGCCTTGTCCCGCAGGGCCTTGGCCTGTTCGGGCGTGGCCCGGGGCAGGTAATAGCCGACGGCCAGGATGCGCTGGCCGATGCGCTGATAGAACACATGTTTGCGCTCCACCTTGCCGTCGTTCCAGTTCTGCCAGCGGTACTCGGCCTGCTGGATGCCATTGCCTTCCGGGATCTTCAGCGCCGCCTTGAACGACTGGCGCAGGTCCGGCCCGAGCACTTCGGACACGTCGCGCCCGATCAGCGCCGATGACGGACCGCCACTGGCCAGCAGCACGCCCTTGGTATCGACCACGAACACATAGCGGTCCTTGTCGACAAACTCGCCCTGGCGGCTGAAGGCGGCGAAGGCCTTGTCACCGTTGTCGTGGTAATAAGCCAGGGCCTTCTCCAGCAGCGCCTTGGCGGCCTGGGCGTCCTGTTCATTGGGGGTTGCGGCCTGGGCCTGGCTGAAACACAGCAACAGTAGCAGCCAGGTGGCGCGGAGCATTCCCTTCATTACCCGTCCCTCGTTCTTGTGAATGTCCCAAGAGCGTAGACGGTTGCCCGGGGATTAGAACGGCTGGGTCGGCAGGTATTTTCCGTCCAGGGTAATGACCGCGCGGGAGCCGCCGTCCGGGTCTTCGACCTTTTTGATGTCCAGCTTGAAGTTGATGGCGCTGATGATGCCATCGCCAAACTGCTCGTGGACCAGGGCTTTGAGGGTTGAACCATAGACCTGCAGCATTTCATAGAAACGGTACACGGTCGGGTCCGTCGGAATGCCACCGGGGATGCTGCCGCGCAGAGGCACGCTTTGCAGCAGACGGCTGGCGTCCGCGTCCAGGCCCAGTTTGGCGCACACCACATCGGCTGCGTCCTTGGGCAGCGGGTGTTGCCCGAGCAGGGCCGCGGTGACGAACGCCAGGCTCAGGCCGGTGCCGTCGCTGAGGTCCTGCCAGGACAGGTTTTTGCGGGCCTTGATATCAATCACGGTGTCGGCCAGGGCCAGGCGTGGGGTTTGGGACAATTGGGATTGCAGCATGATGACGTCCTCTTCGGTTAAATAAGGTTCAGGCGGCGTGTGCGCGGGTCTGTGGATTGTCCAGCAGGGATACAAAGCGAGCGGTGCGGCCATCCAGGGCGTTGATGCAGCCGCTTTCGATATCGTAGACCCAGCCATGCAGACTCAGCCGGCCCTGTTCCAGCGCCAGGGCGACGCTGGGATGAGTCTTGAGGTTGGCCAATTGTGCGACCACGTTTTCCCGTACCAGAGCGCTCAGTCGCTCTGCATCCGAGGCATGGGTACGTGCGGCGTTGATCACCTTGGCCGACTCGGCATGGCGCAGCCAGTTGGCCACGGCGGGCAAGTGATCCAGGCATTTGCAGGTGGAAATGGCCGTCATGGCGCCGCAGTCGGAATGGCCGCAAATCACGATATCGCTGACCCCCAGCACGGCCACCGCATATTCGACCGTGGCCGAGACCCCGCCCGGCTCCGGGCCGTAGGACGGCACGATATTGCCGGCATTGCGGATCACAAACAGATCGCCTGGTTCCTGCTGGGTCAACAGCTCCGGGACTACACGGCTGTCGGAGCAGGAAATAAACAGCGTGCTGGGGTGTTGCGTGGTTGCCAGTTGCTTGAACAGGTCACTGCGCTGGCTGAAGGCTTCGCTCTGGAACTTGCGCAAGCCGTCGATGAGATGCTGCATGGTGTTTCTCCTTGCGTCGCTGATGGGGCAAGGATGGAAGTTTTTGGTTATAGCGTCCAAGACCGGCTTATTATGGTTTCTATAAGTCATGCCTATAGCTGGAGTGTTTTGCATGCTGCTACGTCATATCCGCTACCTGCTGGCCGTCGCCGAGCACCGTAACTTCACGCGGGCTGCCGAAGCGTTGCATGTGTCGCAGCCGACATTGTCGCAACAGATCAAGCAACTCGAAGAGAGCCTGGGGGCACCGCTGCTGGATCGTTCCGGGCGCAGTGTCAACCTGACCGACGCGGGCCAGGCCTATGTGCGGTTTGCCCGCCTTGCGCTGCAGGATCTGCAGGCGGGCACCCGGGCCATGCATGACGTGCAGGACCTGAGCCGCGGCAATTTACGCCTGGCCATGACCCCGACGTTCACCGCGTACCTGATCGGGCCTCTGCTGGCCCGGTTTTATCGGCAGTATCCGGGGATCACCGTCAGCGTCGAGGAAATGCCCCAGGACCGTCTTGAGCGCGCGCTGACCGAGGATCAGCTGGATATCGGCATTGGCTTCAGCGGCGAGCACATGCCAGACATCGAATGCCAAGGGGTGTTTGTCGAGGAGTTGAGCGTAGTGGCCAGCGCCAGTCATCCAACCTTGAAGCGCAAACAGTGGCTCAAGCTGGCTGACTTCAAGCAGCAACCCCTGGTGCTGTTGAACAGCGGATTTGCGACGAGACGTTACATTGATGACTATTGCCGGACGCTGGAGGTAACGCCGCAGATTGCCATGCAGGCCAATTCGATCAGTGCGGTGATTGAAATTATTCGCCATACCCAACTGGCGACGATCCTGCCCCGCGAGGTGGCTATGGCCCAGCAGGGCTTGCACGCGGTGCAACTGCGCCCGCCGTTGCCGCAGCGCACGGTGGCCCTGCTCAGTCGCAAGGGCGCTTATCGCAGCGCGGCATGCCGGGCGTTTGTCGACGTGGTGAGTGGGTGGCGAATGTTTAGTCATCCTGAAAGTGAACTCCACCAAGACTGAATTTAAGGGCGTAACCCAGCGTGTGAGGCTGGCGCTCATCTCTTCACTGTGATCCCTGCATGGACGGTTCCCCCGACACTCACCCCGAGGCCTCGCCTGGCGCCACCGCGCCCAGCCGCCCGGTGTGTTGGCTGGGCGTTGATGCACTGCCTTCTGAACTGGCTTTTTGGGCACTGTGGCACTGCCGCCATGCCCGCCCGCCGGATACCGCTCCCTTACGCTGATTGCCCCTATCACGGGTGCGCCGTCGCGCGCGCCTGCCTGACGCAAACGTAAGAGAGTTGCCATGAGTACCGTCTTTGCCAGCCTGCACGAAGCCCAATCCTTTCTTGACCAAAACCCCGATATCGAGATGTTCGAGCTATTCATCCTCGACAGCAACGGCGTGCCCCGCGGCAAGTTGCTGCACCGTGATGAACTGCTGGCGGTCTACGCCACCGGCCGGCCGCTGCCCAGTACCATTCTGGGCCTGACCCTCAATGGCGATGACGTGGAAAACTCCGGCCTGGTGTGGGAGGTGGGGGATATCGACTGCCGCGCCTACCCGATCAGCGGCAGTTTGCAGCGCATGCCGTGGCGGTTGATTCCCACGGCGGCGGTGCAGGTCAGCATGCACCCGGAGGAAGGCTTGCCGGCGACCGTGGCCGACCCCCGGCACCTGCTGGCCAAGGTCATCGACGGGCTCAAGGCCGATGGTTATTACCCGGTGATGGCCGCGGAACTGGAGTTCTACCTGCTGGACCAGAAGCCCGACAGTAACGGCCGCCCACAACCGGCGCGGGATATGGACGGCGGTCGCCCGCGCTCGACCCAGGTCTACGGCCTGCGCGAGCTGGAGCAGATCGAGCCGTTTCTGGCCGACCTGTACAGCGCCTGCAAGCTGCAAGGCATTCCCGCGCGCACGGCGATTTCCGAATACGCCCCCGGCCAGGTGGAAATCACCCTCGAGCATCGCAGCGATGCGTTGCAGGCGATGGACGAGGCGGTGCGTTACAAGCGCCTGGTCAAGGGCGTGGCCCACAAACACGGGATGACCGCCTGTTTCATGGCCAAGCCGTTCGACGACCTGGCCGGCACCGGCATGCACATGCACGTCAGCCTGGCGGACGCCGATGGCAACAATCTGTTTGCCAGCGAGGCAGCCGACGGTACGCCGCTGCTGCGCCAGGCGGTCGGCGGGATGCTCAGTACCTTGCTCGATTCCTTGCTGCTGTTCTGTCCCAACGCCAACTCTTACCGGCGTTTCCAGAGCAACAGCTATGCGCCGCTGGCGGCCACCTGGGGTGTCGACAACCGCACCGTCAGCCTGCGGGTGCCGGGTGGGCCGGCGTTTTCGCGGCATATCGAACACCGCATCTGTGGCGCCGATGCCAACCCGTACCTGGCGGCGGCGGCCATCCTTGCGGGGATCCACCGTGGCATTCGCGAGCAGCGCGATCCCGGCGCGCCGGTGACGGGCAACGGTTATGCCCAGGCCAAGGAGCTGCTGCCCACCGACTGGCTCACCACTTTGCGTGCCTTGGAAGGTTCGGCCTGGGCGCGTGAAGCGTTCGGCGAGGAATTTCTCGGCGTGTACCTGGCGGTCAAGCGGGCCGAGTACCGGCAGTTCATGGGCGAGGTGGGCGAGCAGGACTGGCGCTGGTACCTGCACCAGGCGTGATGATGAACCCTGAGTCTTTCGACCTTTTTTTCACGCGGGGGTGATTAAGCTGAAAGTCCAGTGTCCGTAGAGACCGGTTCATCTACATGAGTACCGTGATGTCGTCGCAACCCCCATCGTCCATCGAGGCTGAATTCGCCGCGCGCTGTGATCGTGACCACGCTCGCGTCTGTGGTGACCCACGGCCGCCAGGCTTATTGCGGCGCCTGTGGTTATGGCGCGACGAGCGCCTGGTGCGCCAGGCTCTGAAAGTCGCGGGGGAGCCCGGCCTGTTGCTGGACCTGGCCTGTGGGGCGGGACGCTTCTGGCCGGTGCTGGCCGAGCACAGCAATCGCGTGATCCTGGCCTCGGACTTTTCCCAGACCATGCTTGATCATGCCCAGAGCCACTATGGCGCGGCCTTTCTGCGGCGGATCAAGACGTTCCAGGGTTCGGCATTTTCCATCGGCCTGTCGGCCAACGCGGTGGACTGTATTTTTTGCCTGGAACTGTTTCGCCACGTCTCCAGTGTCGAGGCGCGACTGACGCTGTTGCGCGAGTTTCACCGGGTCAGCCGCGACACGGTGATTGTCGCGGTGGACAGCGACAGCCGCCATCGTCAGCTCCACCCGCCGGGCACAGGGCAACCCTTGTTGTCCCATCGTGTGGAGGTGGAAGCGGAGTTTCGCCAGGCGGGCTTCACGGTGCTGAACCAGCAAGAGTTCATGCCCGGCTCGGCCCTGTGGCGGGTTTATGTGCTGCGCAAAAGAGGATAACCCTCAACTGTCGGGCTATTCTTCGTCTCCTGTCAGAGTTTTCATGATGGCTGGCACACTGCGGGTGCTCGAAAGTCCCGCTGGCGATATATACTGCGCGCCATTCTTCAAGGGAGAGCCGTGTGGCCATCGATATTCACTGGATCTGCGACAACGATAGCCTCGGCCAGCATTGCGCCGAATGGCAGCAGTTGCCATTCGTCGCCCTCGACACCGAATTCATGCGGGTCGACACCTTCTATCCCATCGCCGGGTTGATCCAGATCGGGGATGGTGTACGCGCTTATCTGATCGATCCCCTGACCATTGATAACTGGCAACCCCTGGCCGCCTTGCTGGAAAACCCGGCGGTGATCAAGGTGGTGCATGCCTGCAGTGAAGACCTGGAAGTGCTGCTGCGCCTGACCGGCAGCCTGCCGGTGCCATTGTTCGACACCCAACTGGCAGCCGCCTACTTGAACCTCGGTTTCTCCATGGGCTACTCGCGCCTGGTGCAAGCGGTGCTGGACATCGAGTTGCCCAAGGGCGAGACCCGTTCGGACTGGCTGCAGCGGCCATTGTCCGAGACCCAGGTCAGTTACGCCGCTGAAGACGCGGTGCACCTGGCGGAAGTCTATACACGGCTGCGTCCGCGACTGTCGGACGAAAAATACGCCTGGGTTCTGGAAGACGGCGCCGAGCTGGTGGCCAACCTGCGCCGGGAAATCGACCCTTACGAGGTGTACCGCGACGCCAAGCTGGCCTGGAAACTGTCCCGTGCCCAGCTCGCCGTCCTGCGCGAACTGTGCGCCTGGCGCGAGCAGCAAGCCCGTGCCCGCGACCTGCCACGCAACCGCATCGTCCGCGAACACTCGCTATGGCCCCTGGCCAAGTCCCAGCCGGATAACCTCGCGGCCTTGGGCAAAATCGAAGACATGCACCCGCGTACCGTGCGCCAGGACGGCGAATTCCTGCTGGGCCTGATCAAGCGTGCCGCCAGTGTGCCGATGGACCAATGGCCGCCGGCCGTGCCTGAGCCGTTGCCGGTGGATGCCGCTGTGCTGATCAAGCAACTGCGCGCGCTCGGCCAGACCTTCGCCGAACGCCTGGACATGGCCCCGGAGCTGATGCTGCGCAAGAAAACCCTCGAGGCACTGGTCAAGAGTGGCTACCCCGATGGGCCTTACCAATTGCCTGACTCGCTGCGTGGCTGGCGCCGCGAGTTGATGGGCCAGGCGCTGCTCGACAGCCTGGCCACTGCCGGAGAACAGCCTTGAAACATATTTGTTCCATCTACCGCAGCCCGAAACGCGCTGGCATGTACCTCTATGTGCTCAAAAGCGATGCCCTGGAACGCGTGCCCGAGGGCCTGCTAACCGTGTTCGGCAAGCCGGTACACGCGTTCAACCTGGTGCTGACGCCGGAACGCAAACTGCAGCAGGAAGATATCGTCGCGGTCCTGGACAACCTGCAAAAGCAGGGCTACCACCTGCAAATGCCACCGCCGGATGACGAATATATCGAGCACTTGCCCGAAGAACTGCTGCGCCGTAACGACCCGATGTGATCGACCCGTGTCCCGCTCGGGACACGTTTGAATCGAATGACCTGGCGAGCCCCGAGCCCTGCAGTCAGTTTGCTGTCGGTGGCCGCCTGCACTGTTTTTGAAAGGTTTGAACCATGCGCGTTCTGATAGCAGAACAGGACCACCCGCTGTACGCCCGACTGCTGCGCGAAGCGGCGCCGGATCTTGAAGTCCTGACCAGTGGCGACTCGGCCCAATTGTCGCGCCATGCCGCCGATTGCCCGGTATGGCTGGGCCAGCCGGACCTGCTGGCAACCCTGCTGCGCCAGGGCCATCACCCGCAATGGCTGCAATCGACCTGGGCTGGCATCACGCCGCTGCTGGCCGATGGCTTGCCTCGGGATTATCGCCTGACCCGCGCGGTCGGCATTTTTGGCCAGGTGATGGCCGAGTACGTGCTCACCTACATGCTCGGTCACGAGCGTGAGGTGCTGGCGCGCCTGGTCAGCCAGGTCGAGCGCAAGTGGGACAGCCGCATGGGCCAGAGCCTGGCGGGGCGCAAGGTGCTGATTGTCGGCACCGGTGATATCGGCCAGAGCGTGGCGCAATTCCTGCTGCCCTTTGGTGTGGAGTTGTACGGCATTGCCAGCCAAGCCCGGGAGCAGGCCCCGTTTATCGAGGTAGCCGGGCCGGATCAACTGGGCCGTCTGGTGGGCGAGGTGGACTATGTGGTCAACCTGCTGCCCAACACCCCCAATACCCACGATCTGTACGATGCGGCGCTGTTTAAGCAGTTCAAGCCCACCGGCCTGTTTATCAACGTCGGCCGGGGTGTGGCGGTGGTGGATGCCGATCTGGTCGAGGCCCTGAAAGAAGGGCACCTGGCCGGCGCGGTCATCGACGTTTGTCGCCAGGAACCACTGCCACAGCGCCATCCGTTCTGGACCGCCTGGGGCTTGTTGCTGACCGGCCACAGCTCGGCGCCGACCTGCCCGCGGCGCATGGTGGCACTGTTTGTCGAAAATCTGCGGGCGTACCAGGCCAAGGATTCGCTGCGTGGCGAGGTGAGTTTCGAGCGGGGATACTGAAACACCCCACATCGCGAGTAGCGCGCATCTGATTTTATCGCTGGCGGCAACGTGGGAGGCTCACTGACCTTAAGAAGGGAGGCCTCTCCATGCTTGAATCGCGCGCTGTTGCTTCGCAACCGTCTCTGGGGGCCATGCTGCCCGCATCGTTGGCTGATCCCGTCAGCACCCCACCGACGGAATCCAACCTGGCAACTGGCGGCGAAGAGGTCCGGATCAGCCTGGTCGAGGAGAAGCCAGGCCTTGAGGCTGCACTGGGCGACAGGCAGAACCTCAAGGTACTGGGGCAAAAGCTCTACGAAGTCGCCACCCGGCTGGGGGTAAACGCCACACCCCAGGCAGTGCAGGCCGCGTTGGCGCATACCCCCCTGGACATAGACGCCGGCTCCTCCTATCCCCTGGCAGACGGCAAGAGCGCCACTTTGGCGAGCGTCATCAGGCACCTGGGCCTGTTCCTGCCCCTCAGCCACTTTCATCTCACCAGCCTCGCCGATGCAGTCACTGCAAGAGCCCTGGAGCATCCCCTTGGGGATTTTGGCGGAGGGTTGTCGTGGCCGGTGCCCATGAGCCCAGATGAGCAACGCAGGCTGGGTGCGTTCGCCCAGAGCCACCTCGCAGAGCAGCCGCAGGGCGCACAAGGCCAGGGGCTGCTGGATTTTCTGGACCAGCGCCAGCCCGTTGCCACACCGGTACCGAGCAACCCCGTCAAGGCCCTGGAATCCCTGGTGAGTTCCGCTGAAGGGCAGCGGCTGGGAAAGCACCTGCAAGAGCAAATGGGCGGGATAGCCACCGACCGCAGCGTCAACGACTATCTGCTGGCCGCCATTGCGGTGCAGTTGGATCCGCAGTCCATCGCCGCGCCTCATCGCAACAAGGTGGCGGGTTTCGACCTGGCCAGCGATGCGCACTGGGGCAAACCTGCCTCCTTCGTGGTGGACAGGTTGAGCAGGCACCTGAGCAGTAGTGGCAAGACCAGCCCGCAGATGGCTGGGGTAGGCGCCTATGGGTTGCTGGCCCGCAAGGCGCCTGAATTTCTGGTCAAGGACATCCCGGACCGGGTGACCTATGGCAGCCCGGCCTGGGTCAGCCTGGCAATTGCTACGGCGACCATCGAGGCCCAGTCGCCGGGGAAAGTGCCGAACATGACCTTCGCCCAGGTCATGCAGCAGGCAGAAAGTGCGGGCGCGGCCGATCCTGGTCTTACCCGCGATGTGCAGCGGGGGGCCCTGGTGGACTGGGGCGTGGTCAATGGCCTGCTCGAACGCAAGGAGGATGAGCGCTACACCGACGCAGAGCTGAACCTGCTGCAAACCACCTTCAACACCCGCCAGCGGCAAATGATCACTGCCAGCCAGTCCTTGGATAAGGACATTCCCAGTCGCAAAGCGATGGCCCTGGAGGCGCTCAAGCAACGGTTTGGCGACCTGGGCGGGCTTTTTGAAGAGCCGTTGATCAACACCACCCGTCATCCCCGTGGCGGTCCCGGAACACCGGCAACCATATTGGTCTGCCATCATTCGCTGTTGGATATCGCCATGATGGACCTGCCGTCGCCGGCGGTGTTCTATTCGGCGGACAGCCGCATCCCCCTGGCCGAGTTGAATGCCAATCACCGATTTGGCATAACCGAGGCATTCAACCAGCAGTTCAATGACACGATCCGGAGTAAAAAGGCTGCGATCGCTGTCGCCATCAAACACCTGATCGCACAGCTTCCATTGGCGGATCGGAAGAAATTCGAATATGGAAAAATCACCTTCTATCAAAACCTGTCCCACACGCTAGGCCTTGGATTTACGGATAAAACCGATCATCCCAAGGGGCAGGAACTGCTGTTGAAAATTGAAGGGGAGGGTGAGCCTGCAGCATACGAAATCAACTTTGCCCAAGGTGTTATTCGATCGACGGACCTCTGGCGAGCGGATGTGCGCACTTCAAGAAAGGCCAATCTTGTCCGCGAGACCCGAGAGTTCGTACCGCGCAATGACGCTGTGCAGCAGAACAAACAAAGCGTTCCGGTAAGCAACGCGTTACTGGATAGCCTTGCTTCGGATCGCACTCGATACATCGCCGATGCATTTGTTGAACACCTTGATCTCGATGATCCCGACATAAAGGAACACGCGCGGGGGCAGACCACGTTGGACAAACAGCGGGGCAGGGCAGCAGTGGCTGAAGCGTATCTGTTGAGCCTTGTTCCGTTTTATTCGGCGATTGGCAATTTCCAGCAGGGTAATTATGGCGAAGGGGCTACTGACCTTGCGCTGGATATCTTTGGCTTGCTCAGCGCTGGCGCTGCAAGCGCAGGGAAATTGGGCCGATTGGGTGGGACTGCGTTATCCGCAGCGGCGAAGGTTTTACAGGGCGCAAAGATCATTGGGGCTGCCACGATCAGTGCATTGAACCCCCTTGGCGGGTGGGGCGAGTTGGCGGTCGGCGGTGCGAGGTTGGTCGGCAAAGGCGTTTCCAAAGGGATTGAGGCGGTTAACCGGCTCAGGGGGGCTTCCGGCAGCTATGACTTGTTGAAGGCGGTCAGTAAGGACTATGGCACCGCGGCCACGGGCACGTTCAGGGTCGCAGGGCAGCGTGTCGAGGGCGGTGCGGTGCTCCAGGGCGGCAAATGGTATGCCTTCGACGCCGACAAGATGCGGCCTTATGGCGGGCCTCTTGAAGGGTTCACCGCAGAAACCAAGGCGATGGGCGGCACGCTTGCCGTGGCGCGTATTGCGCCGGGCAGTGAGCTGAGCAATCGGATGCTGCTCGAGTACAGCGTTGCACCCGCAAGCATTGCCGGGCTTTCGCGCAATAGTCAGGGGGTCTACGTCGCGGCTGATGGCCACCTGTCCCATATCCGCCACACCGACAGCGCTGGTAAGACTGCGGTCTATGAAGTCCGCCAAGTCACCCGTACCGAGGATGGGGTGGTGCAGGCTCGGATCTATCACAAAGGTCGGCAGACACCGCTGCTGGTCCAGCATGTACAGGGCGATCAGTGGCAGCGCCTGCGTTTGCCCGGCGCCGCTCCGCAGTCGGTGGCAGACGATCTGGGGGAGGTGATTGGACTTGGCGGCGAGGGGGTCATCTACGCAAGTCGCGACGGGAAAAGTGTCTACAAGGATCTTGGCCCTACCTCAATCAAACCTCCCGCTAAATACGTCAGCATAGAGGCGATATCGCTGAATAAATATTATGGTGAGGGGTTTGCAAGTGTGATCATCGAGGACGGTCGTAAATATATAAAGATGGGCAAAGTCGATGGCGTGGATCTCAGTAAGTTTGAAAGAAACAGTTTGCCGCCAGAAGCGCGATCATTAATGGATGATGTATTGGCGCAGATGGAAGCCAAGGATATCTATCACAATGATCTGCAATTAAAGAACTTTATGTATTCGGCCAAAGACCAGAAGATTTATCCGGTGGATATGGATTCGCAGGGCGCGGAGTTTATGGTGCCGGTGGTGATGGCGGCTTATAAGCGACAGAAGGAGGAACTGCGCAGGGCGTTTGCCAGCCTTGTCGCTAAAGCCCCTTGAGCAACTTGCGATGCCCCCTGCCGGTGTTTAACGGCAGGGGGGGGCGGCGACTGCCCTGGCCACAGGCGGATCCCGTGCTTAAAGGTTGAAATCCCCTTCAGCCACCAACTCGGTCAAAGGCCGGCGCGGGCTGGGAGCCTCCCGGGCCTGCAGGTAGTCCGCCAGAGTCGATTTGTCACCGAGCTTGCCCACGGCGACGGCCGCGTGCAGCGCATAGCCCTCGGGGATTTTCAGTTCCTTGCGGGTCAGCTCCTGATCGAAACCGGCCATGCCGTGGGTGTGCCAGCCGCTGAGGCTGGCCTGTAGCGCCAGGTGGCCCCAGGCCGAGCCGGTGTCAAAGGTGTGCCACAGTGCCGGGGTTTCTTCACTGGCGCCAGGCACCGCAAAGTCGGTTTTCGAGATCACGATCACCAATGCCGATGCATGTTGTGCCCAGCCACGGTTGAATTCGTTCAGCAGGCCCAGATACCGTTGCCAATCCGGCGTATCGCGCCGCGCGTACAAAAAGCGCCAGGGCTGCGAGTTATAAGCCGAAGGTGCCCAGCGTGCGGCTTCGAAGAAGCTCAGCAGGGTTTCCACCGCAATGCTCTCGCCAGTAAACGCACGCGGCGACCAACGGTCGGTGAACTGCGGATGAATCGGATAATCGGCAACGCGTGGCTCAGAGCTCATAAGCGCATCCTGATGAAAAAAACGGCCTTCAAAACTACGTCGCCGCTGCACGTCTGACAAGTCTCGCCTTACCGGCAGTCGTAAGCGCTTGGCCCCAGGGGGCTTGGGCACTAGACTGGCGACCTTTTCACCTACCGATACTGATGTAGAGCCATGGCCGCTAAAGTCGAACCTTTCTGGATACGCAAAACCCTTGAGCACCTCGACCAGGAGGAGTGGGAGTCGCTGTGCGACGGCTGTGGCCTGTGCTGCCTGCAAAAGCTTGAAGACGAAGACGACAACAGCGTCTATTACACGCGTATCGCCTGCAAACTGCTGGACCTGAAAACCTGCCAGTGCACCGACTACCCTAACCGCCGGGACTCGGTGCCCGATTGCATCCAGCTCACCCCGGGCCAGGCCGACCAGTTCAAGTGGCTGCCGCCGACCTGTGGCTATCGCCTGGTCAGTGAGCGCAAGGATTTGCCGCTCTGGCACCACCTGGTCTGCGGTGACCGCGATGCGGTGCACCACGAACGCATTTCCCAGTCCGGCCGCATGCTCAGCGAAGGCAGCGTGCCCGAGGACGATTGGGAGGATTACCTGATTTTCCGCGCAGGCTGAGGAGAGCGTATGACGGTCCAAGCCAAGCTGGCGGCGAGCCTGCTGTTGCTGGGGTTGAGCGCGTCGGCGTGGTCGGCGAAAAAGGTCGACCTCGATTATCACGTCAAACTGTTGCCCCAGAGCGATCAGGCCGAGGTGCGCCTGAGCCTGTCCCAGGGTTCGGCTGTGCGCAGCCTGAACTTCGACCTGGGTCGCGACGGTGACTACAGCGACTTCAAGGCCGATGGCCAGTGGCAGGTCACGCCCGACGCGGGGGCCAGTCGCGGCCTGTGGCAGCCGGGCGCCGACAAGGCCAGCCTGACCTACCGCGTGCGCCTGAGCCATGCGCGCAAGGCCGGCATCTACGAGTCGCGCATGACCCCCAGTTGGGCGCTGTTTCGCGGCGAGGATCTGGTGCCGGCGGCTCGCCTGGACCAGCAGGACGGCGTGGAGTTGGTGTCCCGGCTGACCTTCGAGCTGCCGCCGGGCTGGAAAAGCGTCGAGACCGCCTGGCCACGGATTGGCAAGCACAAGTTCCGTATCGACAATGTCTCCCGGCTGTTCGACCGGCCCACCGGCTGGATGGTCGCCGGCAGCCTGGGCAGCCGCCGGGTGCGCCTGGGCGAAACCGAAATCACCGTGGCCTCGCCCAAGGGCCAGGCCATGCGCCGCATGGACGTGCTGACCTTGCTGACATTTGTCTGGCCCCAGGTACAAGCGGCGTTTCCCCGGCATCCGGCCAAGCTGCTGCTCGTGGGCGCCAGTGACCCGATGCGCCGCGGCGCGTTCGCCGGGCGCGATTCGGTGTACCTCAATAGCCGTACGCCGCTGGTCAGTGAAAACGGCAGTAGCCCGTTGATCCGCGAAGTGGTGCAGGCCATTGGCCGGTTCAATGACCATCAGGGCAGTGACTGGATCAGTGAGGGCCTTGCGGAGTATTACGCCATCGAACTGCTGCGTCGCGCAGGCGGTATCAGCGATGAGCGTTATGGGGCGATACAGGCGCGCTTGAGCAAGGACGGCAAGGGCGTAACGACGTTACGCGGTGAACACGTCAACGGCGCCACAGTGGCGCGGGCAGTGGTGGTGTTGCAGGAGCTGGATCGTGAAATCCGCCTGAAAACCCACAACAAACGCTCCCTGGACGACCTGACCCAGGCACTGATGCGCCTGGACAGCTTCAGCACCAAGGAGTTTGTGCAGTTGGCCGAAAGCGTGATCGGCCAATCCTCGGTGGTGCTCGACAGCAAATTGCTGCGCTGAAGCTCAACGGTGGAAGCAGGTTTGTGTAGGAGTTGGGTCGCCGCATCGCTGCGATGGCGGTCTACCAGTGGCCAATGTGCTGACTGAGCTACCGTCATCGCAGGCAAGCCAG
The DNA here is from genome assembly GCF_012985615.1 of Pseudomonas sp. WS 5412. Lineage (NCBI taxonomy): Bacteria > Pseudomonadati > Pseudomonadota > Gammaproteobacteria > Pseudomonadales > Pseudomonadaceae > Pseudomonas > Pseudomonas sp. WS 5412. The sequence goes on along the minus strand of NZ_JAARMB010000019.1, from coordinate 12,634 downwards.
CTCCCACAGGAGTCCGCGCATGCCTCGACGATCAGGCCGCCTCGCTTTGCTTTTGATCTTGATCTTGATCTTGATCTTGATCTTAGGCGCCCCGTTAAACCACGCTGGCCGTCATCCGATTTTGATTTGGGGGGTAACCCGGCAGGACGCCGGGTTAGCCGCGCTGGGCCATGGATGGCCCATCGCGGCGGCCCCCCAAATCAAAATCGGATGACGGGCACACCGAGCCTAGGCGAGGTGCCGAGTGGTGGGGCAAGAGCCCTTTTGGTTACTTTTGGGGCTCTTTTCCAAAAGTGACCCGCCGTAAGGGCGGAACCAATAGCCGCCGTTACCGCAGTAACGGATATGTACACAACCCCAAGAACCACTAGAGAAACTAGAGAAAAGAGCTGTGTAGATACCTATGCTGCGCCCCGACAAGCCAGCTCCCACACAAGCCAGCCCCCACCTTTGGCTTGTACCTCAGAGCGCGGTTTTTTCGGCAGCCACTTCAGCCCGAGTCTTGAGATTCTTCAGTTCCTCACCCGCGCGCTCAATGCGGGTGCGCACGCTATTCATATCCTGGCGGCTTTTTTCCAGCAGCGACTTGGCCGAACTATGGCCGCTGATCCCGCGCGCCAAGGCCACACCACCAATCGCCACCTGGATCAGGCCGAAAAAGCCACCGCGGCGAATGCCCTTGCCCATCATCACTACGCCACCGGCCAGTGAGCCAATGCGCTCCCAGCCCTGGACGTTCTGGGTCGGCTGGGTCTGGAACGGTGTCGATTCAATCATGGGTTTGAGGGTTTTGCTGTCGCTCATGGTCTGTCTCCAACAAAGGGCCATAGATATGCAACTGACTGCGGGCCAGAGGTGGATGTTCCCGCCAAATCAGTACTTGGGCCCCGAACGGGTGTTATTGCCCTTAGCCAGGCGATCGTAGAGCACCACGTTGACCGTGGCCGCGAGGTTCATGCAGCCGGTGGTCGGGATGTAGACCACATCTTCGCACCACTCGCGGATCTCTTTATCGAGGGAGCCATCTTCGGGGCCGAAGATATACAGCGCGCGATCAGGATGGGTGTATTCCGGCAGCGGCCGGGCACCGTCCACCAGCTCCACGGCAACCGGAATGCAGCCCAGGGGCAGGATCTTTTTCAGGTCGTCGATGCCGATCAGCGGGATGTCGTGGTGGACTTTCTTGGTGTCGGTAATAAAGTCCCGGGCCCGCTCATAGCGTTTACCGGTGTAGAACACCGAAGCCACCCCATAGCAGCCAGCAGCGCGCATGACCGAACCGACGTTTTCGGGGGATTTGGGGTTATACAGACCGATGCAGCTGTAGCGTTTATTGCCCACGGGAGAGGGTGCCTTCGAGAAAAACCGCAATTATACGGGGATTGCTCGAGCAGCGGTCGCTATAGAAATGGTGTGTTTGGGCGATTGTCATCGCGGGCAAGCCCGGCTCCCACAGGTGAACACATTTCAAATGTGGGAGCCGGGCTTGCCCGCGATGACGTCGCAACGTTCAGCGACGACCGTCAGTCGTCCTTCTTCATCAACCCCGCCAACGCCGCAAACGGGTTGTGCGTGGCCTTGGCGATGGTCGGGCTGCTGGTGGAGCCTTCGCCGAAATACTGTTGGTCGGTATAGCGCGAGTGCTCGTTGTCATGGCAGTACAAGCAGAGTAATTCCCAGTTGGAACCGTCCTGGGGGTTGTCGTCATGGTTGTGGTTACGGTGGTGCACAGTCAGTTCGCTGAGGCGCTTGCCGGCGAATTCACGGGCACAGCGGCCACACACATGGGGGTACATTTTCAGGGCTTTGTCGCGGTAGCCCATTTCCCGGTCGCGCTGGGCATCGGCAAGGATGCGGTCCAGCTTGGCGGTGTGGGAGGGCGGGTTGCTTGAGCTCATCATGGCTCCTGTTTTCTAGTGGATCACGGATGGCGTTGATTCTAGCTGCTCGCGGGGCAATAAGCCCTTGGCTTTTTCAGCCCGGGTGCCGGCTGGCGATGGGGTGCTGTGGAGCGGGGTAATAATGCCCGCCTATCTATTTAAAAACCGTTGGGAAGTTAAAGAGCGCAAAAGTTAGTCTGGGGCGAGAAAGTGTTGGACTAACTTTGCCAAGTTCTTTAATGTGGCGCCTCTTGGCCCACCGCCGCTGTGGTGTCGAGTATTCAATAAGCCTGGTCTTTCCGGGCGACCGTTAGTTTCCCGTGCAATCGGGTTTTCCCATCACGATATCAGCCTCCGCGGCTGGCGTTGTGGCGTTTCAAATCAGAGGCGCTCGTCCAGAGCGTGCTGCTGCCTATCACCGAAGTCGGGTAGGTTGAAGAGTCTGATGATCGTCTTTCCAATAATAAAAACGACGAATTACCCTGTGCTTATAAATTCATGACTCTGGAATTATATTCTATGTGAGTTGTAAGTTTGTGGTGCGTGTTAATAAGTTTTGATGCTCATTTTGCTTATATTCAACGGCTCGGTCTTCAATTCAATACATGCAATTTGTTGTAGAGGCTGTTGTGTCTAAAGGTGTTGTTCTGGCGGTTTCCGCTTCCTTCCTGTTTGGCGTGCTGTATTTCTTTACCTCTCTTCTTGAGCCCTTGGATGGCCAGCAGATATTTGCCTGGCGAATCCTTATTTCGTTGCCCTTCATGACGCTGCTGCTCGCCCTGTCCGGGGATTGGCAAAGGGTGCCGCTGATCTACAAGCGCTTGCGCGAGAAACCGGCCTTGCTGCCCTGCGTGGTGCTGACCAGCGCGCTGGTGGGGGTGCAGTTATGGATCTTTATGTGGGCGCCGCTCAATGGCCACGGCCTGGACGTTTCCCTGGGTTACTTCCTGTTGCCGCTGACCATGGTCATTACCGGGCGTATCGTTTATGGCGAACGCCTTTCCCATCTGCAAAAGATTGCCGCCGTGTTGGCTGCGGTGGGGGTGGGCAATGAGTTGTACCGCACGGGTGGGTTTTCCTGGACCACCTTGGTGGTCTGCGTCGGTTACCCGCTGTATTTCGTCCTGCGCCGGCGCTGTGGCACCGACAACCTGGGCGGTTTATGGCTGGACATGATGCTGATGATCCCGGTGGCGCTGTGGTTCATCCTCGGCGGCCACCCCATCGGCGAGACGCTGGCGCAGCGCCCGGCGTTGTACTGGCTGGTGCCAGTGATGGGCCTGGTCAGTGCGGCGGCAGGTTACTGCTACATCCTCGCCAGCCGCCTGTTGCCCTTTAGCCTGTTCGGTCTGCTCAGTTACGCTGAGCCGGTGCTGCTGGTGGCGGTGTCGCTGATGCTGGGCGACAGCCTCAAGCCGGGCCAGTGGATGACCTACCTGCCCATCTGGCTGGCGGTGGTGGTGCTGGTGCTGGAAGGTTTGCGGCATCTGAATCGCCTGCGCCGCTCGATCTGACCGGCGCGCCCTTCAGCCCTTGAGTTTCTCGGCAATCCAGATGGTATGCCGGGTGCCCTTGTTGCCATGGGCAAAGACTTGCACTTCCTCGGCCTTGAAGCCGGCCTTGCGCAATTTGTCGCTGAACTGCTTGTCGGCGCTGGCCGACCACACTGCCAGCACGCCCTTGGGGCGCAGGGCCTTGGCGCAGGCGCTGAGGCCGCCGGCGGAGTACAGCCAGCTGTTGGCTTTCTGCGTCAGGCCTTCGGGGCCGTTGTCGACGTCGAGCATGATTGCATCAAAGCCCTGGGGCTCGGCTTGCAGCACCTTGGCCACGTCTTCCAGGCGGATCACGGTGCGCGGGTCCTGCAGCGGGTTGCCGGATTTTTCCCCGAGCGGGCCGCGATTCCACTCCACCACGCCCGGCACCAATTCAGCCACCACCACTTCGGCCGTCTTGCCCAGGTGCTTGAGGGCCGAGGCCAGGGTGAAGCCCATGCCCAGGCCGCCAATCAATACCCGTGAACCGGGGCGTCCGGCGACCTTGCGGCAGGGAGTCTCTGCCAGGGCATCTTCGGAACCGTGCATGCGCGTGTTCATCAATTGCCCGCCGTCACCGCCCTGGATCTTGATCACAAAATCCTCGCCGTATTCGAACAGGCACAGGGCGCCGCCGTTATCGGGGATCGGGGTGGTGTCGAGCAGCACGAAACGTTTCATGGAAATTTCATTGGGAAGGGCATTCTTGCGCGGTTGGGAGTAGCCTTGGGACTGGTTAACAGTCAGGCCATGGAGCCATCGATGAAGTGCAGCATTCTAGCGGTCATTGTAGGAAGTGTGCTCACATTGGGTGCCGCACATGCCCAGCAGTTGCAACCGGTGCCGAACACGCCGGCGACCACCACCGGCGCGCCGGGCACTGCAACGCCGACCCCGTATCCGCAAATCACCCCGCCAACCGCACCCAAGCCACAAGGGGCCGGGGTGCCGTTGCCACCGATTGAAATGCCCAAGCCGCCCAAGGACCAGACCTTGCCCGGCCTGCAGCAAAACGACAGCAAGCCGAAGGCGGCGGGTTCTTAAACCAGCCCCAGGGCCTTGAACACAAAGGCGTATTCCAGGGCCACATCACGCAAACCCTGGTAACGGCCGCTCATGCCGCCATGGCCGGCGCCCAGTTCGGTCTTGAGCAGCAGCAGGTTGTCGTCGGTCTTGGTGGCCCGCAGCTTGGCCACCCATTTGGCGGCTTCCCAGTACTGCACGCGGCTGTCGTTATAGCCGGCGATCACCAGCATCGCCGGGTAGGCCTGGGCGCTGACGTTTTCGTAGGGCGCATAGGCCTGGATCCGCTCATACACCTCGGGCTCCTGTGGGTTGCCCCATTCGTCATATTCGGTGACGGTCAGTGGCAGGTCCGGGTCGAGCATGGTGTTGAGTACATCGACAAAAGGCACTTCGGCAATCGCCGCCTGGAACAGCTCCGGGCGTTGGTTGAGCACGGCACCGATCAACAGCCCGCCGGCGCTGCCGCCGCTGATAGCCAGTTGTTTGGAGGTGGTCAGGCCCTCGGCGATCAGGTGTTCGGCGCAGGCGATAAAATCGCTGAACGTGTTTTGCTTGTGCTCCTGCTTGCCGGCGCGGTACCAGGCTTCGCCCAATTCGCCGCCACCGCGTACATGGGCAATGGCAAACGCTACGCCACGGTCCAGCAGGCTCAGGCGCGCATGGGAAAACCACGGGTCGAGGCTCGAACCGTAGGCGCCGTAGCCGTACAGGTACAGCGGCGTTGGCTGGCCCACCTGGTCGCGCTTGACCACCAGGCTGATCGGCACCTGGGTACCATCGGCAGAAGTGGCCCATAGCCGCTGGCTGACATAATCGTCGGCATTGAACACGCCCAATACGGGGGTTTCCTTGAGCACTTGCTGCGCGCCGCTGGCCAGTTCCAACTGGCGGACCTGGGCCGGACGATTGAGTGCTTCATAGCGCAGGCGGATCTTGTCGCTGTCGAATTCCAGGCTGTTTTGCACGTACAGGCTGTAGGCCGCGTCTGGTAACTCCACGCGGTAAGTCGGCAGGCCTTGTGGGTGCACGTCGATTACCGGCAAGCCGCCAATGCGCAGGCTCAGGGTCATGGCCCGGGCGTTGAGGGTCACGCCATCGAGCATCACTGCGTCATCGTGGGCAATCAGGTTGTGCCACTGGTCTTTAGTGGGCACGCTGCCGTTGTCAGCCGCCTGGAACAGCGCAAAGTTGATGCCCTCGCGGTTGCTGCGGATAAACCAGGTCCATTGGTCGTCCAGCTTGCCGTGGTCGACATCGTATTCATGACCTTCAACCCGTGGCGCCAGGCAGGCAAATGCCTGTTGCGGCTGCTCGGCGTCCAGGGCCCAGACTTCGCTGGTGGTCTTGCTGCCCAGCGACAGCAGCAATTGGCGCTCGGAACTGGAGCGGTAGCAATGCAGGAAAAAGCGCCCGTCGGGCTCGTGAAACACTTCTTCGGCGGCGGTGCCATCCAGCCGATAGCGATACAGCTTGTGCGGGCGATGGGTGTCGTCCAGTTCACCGAAGAACAGCGTCAGGCTGTCGTTGGCCCAGGTCATGCTGCCGTCGCAGTCTTCGAAGGCCAGTTCACTGACCTTGCCTGAAGACAATTCCTTCACGTACAGGGTGTAGATCTCTTCGCCGTTGGTATCCAGGCTGTAGGCCAGGCGCTTGTGGTCCGGGCTGATGCTGAAGGCACCGAGGGAGAAAAAACCACCATTGGCCAGCACATTCGGGTCCAGCAGCAATTCTTCGGCGCTTTCGTCGATCTGCTGGCTGTCGTCGGCCGGGCGTGGGCAGCGGTAATGCCGCGCGTATTCGTCACCGGCAGTGGTGCGTGTGTAATACAGGTACGGGCCCCAGGGCGAGGGCAGTGACAGGTCGGTCTCGAGGATACGGCCCTTGATCTCCTGGAACAGGCTTTCGCGCAACGCGCTCTGCTCCTCAAGTTGTGCCTCTTGCCAGGCATTTTCGGCCTTGAGGTAGTCGAGCACCTCGCTGTTGTCGCGCTCCTGCAACCAGGCGTACGGGTCCTGGCCTGAATCCTGGCGGGCAATCGGGGCGGCAGCGGCGTGGGTCGATGAAGGCATGGATCACTCTCTGTCTGGGGGTGAGCCGACGGCGTTGCAGCCGTGGCACTCAAAAGCCGTTATCATACGGGCCTGTTTGCCTACCTTGCCATGGACACCATGACCGAGAACGACTATCTGACCGCTTGGGGCCTCTACGCCTTCGCCGCTTTGGGCTGCCTGCTGGTGTGGTTTCGCCTGACCCGCTGGATCTGGCGCTGGCTGCGCGAACCGCTGCGGTTGCTGATGGCGGTGCTGCTGTTGAGCCCGACCATTGTCGACCCGGTCAAGGAGCAATTCGCCCCGGCCGTGGCCATCACCGCCCTGGATCTGTTGCTCAAAGTGGGCAATAACGCCTGGCGGGCGGTGTCCGACTTGCTGATGTACGCCATGATCGCCTTTGGCCTGTACCTGGTCTTTGTGCTGATCCGCTGGCCCATCGAACGGGCCGCCAAGGCCCGGCGTGAGCAGAAAGCCGCCGCTGCGGCAGCGGTTGCGGCCGAGCCTGAGGACGACGAACCCTATGGCCGTGCGCCGGCCCCCGTCAGTGGTATGCGGGTCGAACCGCGTCTTTAACGTTGTTTGCCCAGCATCGAGAGTCCTGGCATGTGTGAATTATTGGGCATGAGTGCCAACGTACCGACCGACATCGTGTTCAGCTTCACCGGGCTGATGCAGCGCGGTGGGCGCACCGGGCCGCACCGCGATGGCTGGGGCATTGCCTTCTACGAGGGCCGTGGCTTACGGCTGTTCCAGGACCCGGCGGCCAGCAGCGAGTCGGAAGTGGCGCTGCTGGTGCAGCGTTATCCGATCAAGAGTGAAGTGGTGATTGGCCATATCCGCCAGGCCAACGTCGGCAAGGTGAGCCTGTCCAATACCCATCCGTTCGTCCGCGAGTTGTGGGGGCGCAATTGGTGTTTCGCCCATAACGGCCAACTCGCCGACTTCACGCCCCGGGCCACGTTCTACCGCCCGGTGGGCGATACCGACAGCGAAGCCGCCTTCTGCGACCTGCTCAATCGCATCCGTGAGGCGTTTCCCGAGCCCGTGGATATCGAGCAGGTGCTGCCGGACCTGATCGCCGCCTGCGCCGAATACCGCAGCAAGGGCGTGTTCAACTGCCTGCTCAGTGATGGTGATTGGCTGTTTTGCTACTGCTCGACCAAACTGGCGCAGATCACCCGCCGCGCACCCTTTGGCCCGGCACGCCTCAAAGATGTCGACGTGATCGTCGATTTTCAGGCCGAAACCACGCCAAACGATGTGGTGACGGTGATTGCCACCGAACCCTTGACCGAAAACGAGACCTGGACCCGTTACGAACCGGGCCAGTGGAGCCTGTGGCGGCGCGGCGAATGCGTCAGCCAGGGCACAACTGCATAAGGACGTTGATTATGTTGCTCAGCTATCTGCGCCTGGTGTTGTTTGCCATTGGCTTGTTGGTCGGGGTGCAAGTCCCGGGGTTTATCAACGACTACGCCAAGCGGGTCGAGGCCCATTTGATCGAGGCCCAGACCGGCCTGCGCGGTTTTGAAAGCACTGCGCAGCAGTTCTTCAAAGGCGATTTACAGGCCCTGGTCGCCCATTACCGCGCCAGCGATGACCCGGTATTTCGCAGCGATGCCAACAGCCTCGGCAGTTTGCTCGATCGCCAGGTGGCGTTGGACAAGCAGTTCCAGGCCATGCAGGGGCCGTGGTACATCCGCGCCTTGCAGGTGGCGGTGGCCGCCGACCCGGATATCCGCCGGGAAACCTGGAATGGCTACAGCTACCAGATCCTCCTGACCCCCGAGGCCATGGGCTGGGGTTTGGGCGGGGCGATGCTGCTGTCGTTCGGCCTGGAGTGCCTGTTCCGTTTGATTGACTGGGTGGTGCTGGGCGGCAAGCGTCTGCGCCAGAGCCGGCCGATTGAAGAGCGGGACCTCAAAGGCCTCTGAATACGCCACAGATCTCCCGGTTGGAGCCAGCTCCCACCGGGAGGAATGCAGCTTCACGCTCTGGCTCTGCTTTTGATCCGGCTTTTGATCTGGCTTTTGATCTTGATCTTAGGCGCCCCGTTAAACCACGATGGCCGCAGGCAGGTATTGCGCAGTGGGCACCCCCGGCATGGATGCCGGGGTAGCCGCGACACGGCCATGGATGGCCGATCGCGGCGGGCCCACGGAGCAATGCCTGACTGCGGGCATGCCGAGCCTAGGCGAGGCACCGAGTGGTGGGGCAAGAGCCCTTTTGGTTACTTTTGGCTGGGCCGGCACTCCGGGCTCTTTTCCAAAAGTGACCCGCCGTAAGGGCGGAACCAATAGCCGCCGTTACCGCAGCAATGGATATGTACACATACCCAGAGGATAGCGGTGTAGATACCCATGCTGCGATAGCGTCACCGCGGTGCAACCGATGTACCGAGGTGCTTGCATCGCAGGCAAGCCAGCTCCCACACAAACCAGCTCCTACACAAGCCAGCTCCCAAACAAGCCCACGCCTGCTAGGTTTAATCGGGTTTCTTCTGGTTGAGCACCATGCGCTCTTCACCCACTTCCTCGGCATACCGCGCCGCTACGCTTTGGCACAGCGCGACGATTTCCTCCACCAACTCCACCCCCACCCGCCACGACACCACCACCTGCAGGTTCGGCAAGCGCTGCGCCATGGGCAGCAATATCAACTCACCCCGCGCCAACTCTTCGCTGACCAGCACCGGCGGCAACGCGCCGATACCGAAGCCGTCGCGCAGCAAGCGGGTGATGGCCGACACCGAGTTCACGCAGTTCATGCGCGGCGCCGCGACGCCATGGGCTTGCATCAGGCTCAGCACATCCTGGTGCGGATGGGAGTTTTTCGAGTAGGTGATGATCCGTTCCTGGGCCAGTTCGGCCAGGGAGGTGTAATCACGGTTGTAGATCGAATGGCTGGCGACGATCCAGCCCATGGGGTGGCTGGCCAGCTCCAGGCTGCGCACTGATTCCTGGCGCAGCAGGTCGGTTTGCAGGATCAGGTCGAGAAAGCCTTTTTGCAGCTGATCGCAGAGGTTCAGCGCTGTATCGGCGACCAGTTCGATTTCCACCAGGGGGAAATGGTTCATCAACTCGGTCACCAAGGGGCTGAGCCAGGTATGAATCACCGTGTCCATCACGCCGATACGGATGCGTCCGACCTTGCTGCTGGTGGTTTCCAGCGACTGCTTGAGCCCCTGCATGGTGATCATCATCTGCTCGGCATACTCGAGCACCTTCACCCCATCCGGGGTCAGGCTCACGCCACGCGAGTCACGCAGGAACAGTTTCACCCCCAACTCGCTTTCCAGCACCGCAATGCGGCTGGAGATCGAGGCCTGGGTGGTGAACAGCTTCTCTGCCGTGAGCCGGAAGCTCTTGAGTCGGGCCACCCAGACGAAGGTTTCGAGGAACTTCAAATTCATGGGATCAACTTTTTCTTATGCATGGATCGGTTTTTATTAGTTGGACGCAACAGGGGCTGCGCGCCAAAAATCGGGCTGTCTCACGATAAGCGTCGTCGGGGCTTAGGACAACATCGTTGCGAGATCTTGGTAAAAGATCCCACACTACAAAAAAATAAAGCCTACAGGAGTCTTCACCGTGAGCCGCCTGCTATTGAACTGCGACATCGGCGAAAGTTTTGGCGCCTGGACCATGGGTCTGGATGCCGAGGTCATGCCATTCATTGATTGCGCCAATATCGCCTGCGGCTTCCACGCCGGCGACCCGAGCATCATGCGCAAGACCGTCGCCCTGGCGTTGCAGCATGGCGTGCAGATCGGTGCGCACCCGGCGTATCAGGACCTGGCAGGTTTTGGCCGGCGCTCCATGGCCTATACACCTCAGGAAATCCAGGACCTGCTGCATTACCAGATCGGTGCCCTCGATGGTATTTGCCGGGCCCAGGGTGGCCGGGTCAGCTACGTCAAACCCCATGGTGCGATGTACAACGACATGATGGCCAAGCCTGCGCAACTGCGTGCAGTGATCCAGGCCGTGGCGGCGTATGACGCCAGCCTGCCATTGATGCTGATGGCCACCCGTGACAACAGCGCCGCCCAGGCCTTGGGGGATGAGTACGGCGTGACCCTGTGGTTCGAAGCCTTCGCCGACCGCGCCTATGACAACGCCGGGCACCTGGTCTCGCGGCAGTTGCCGGGTGCTGTGCATCACGATGCGCAGGTCATTCTCGAGCAGGCCTTGACCATTGCCCGTGGCGAAACCCTGGTTGCCAGCGATGGCAGCCCCTTGCTGTTGCAGGCCAACACCCTCTGCGTGCATGGCGATAACGCCAGCTCGGTGGCGGCGGTGCAGCGTATTCGCCAGGCGTTGACGCCAGCATGAACCCACGGATTGAAGTGGTAGCCATCGACTGCCTGATGGTGCGCCTGTTTGACGTGATCGCCGAAGACAACATGCCCTGGATGCTCGCTGCCACGCGCCGCCTGCGCGAGGGATTTGGCGCGGCGCTGGTGGACCTGGTGCCTTCCTACACGACCCTGATGGTGCATTACGACCTGCTGGCGCTGAGTCCGGCACAGGCGCGGGAACTGATCAATCAGGCCCTCACGGGCTTGCAGCCGCAGGCTCAGGGCAGCGGGCAGTGTCATGTCTTGCCGGTGTGGTACGACCTCAGCGTCGGCCCTGAGCTGACCTTGCTCGCCCAGCGCAGCGGGCTTGCGGTCAACGAGGTGATTCGCCGCCACAGCCAGCATCAATACCAGGTCTTTGCCCTTGGTTTTGCCCCCGGTTTTGCCTTTATGGGGCTGGTGGAAGAGCAACTCGCGGCGCCGCGTCTGGGTACCCCGCGCAAACGGGTGGCGGCGGGCAGCGTCGGCATTGCCGAGCGCCAGACCGCAGCCTATCCGGTGGAATCCCCGGGTGGCTGGAACCTGATCGGGCGCACCCCGGCCAAATTGTTCGACCGCGAGCGCGACGGCTACAGCCTGATGCAGCCGGGCGACAGTGTGCGTTTCGAAGCCATCGGGCGTGCTGAATTTATCAACCTGGGTGGCGATGACACGCCCTTGGAGGCCCAGGTATGAGCCGCTTGTTGATCGAGGCCAGCACCGCGCTGTGCTTGTTGCAGGATGCTGGGCGTTTTGGTGTGCGGCATCTGGGCGTGACCCAGGGCGGCGCGCTGGATTGGGTGTCGATGTCCTGGGCCAACTGGCTGCTGGGCAATCCGCTGGATGCGCCGGTGGTGGAAATCACCCTGGGCGGTTTTACCGTGCAGGCCGAGGAGCTTTGCGTGCTGGCCCTGGCCGGCGCGGACCTGGGCGCGTACATCGACGAGCGCGCCATCAGCCCAGGCCGCAGTTTCATTCTGCAAAAAGGCCAGCGCTTGCGCTTCACCCAACCCCACCGCGGTGCACGGGCTTACCTGGCGGCGCCAGGCGGGTTTGACGCGCCCAAGGTGCTGGGCAGTTGTGCCAGTGTCGGGCGCGAAGCCCTGGGCGGGCTGGACGGTTTTGGCCGGGCCCTGGCTGAAGGTGGGTCCCTGGTGTATTCCGGCACCGGCAGTGAGTTGCGTGAGTTGCCGGTTGAGCGGTTGCAATCTACCGCGCCCCTGGACGTGATCCTCGGCGCGCAGATCGGCCAGTTCAGTGGCCAGAGCCTGTTCGATGCCTTCAATACCGAATGGACCCTGGACAGCCGCGCCGACCGCATGGGCATGCGCCTGCTGGGCAAGCCGTTGGCGTATCAGGGGCCGTCGCTGATCTCCGAAGGCATCCCGTTGGGTGCGATCCAGGTCCCGCCGGATGGGCAGCCGATTGTATTGCTCAATGATCGCCAGACCATTGGCGGCTACCCGCGATTGGGCGCGTTGACGCCATTGGCGTTGGCGCGCCTGGCCCAGTGTCTGCCGGGGGAGAAGGTGAGGCTGGCGCCGATGATGCAGGAGACGGCGCATCGCGAGCATCTGAGCTATTTGCAGCGATTTACGAATCGCTAAAGGCATCGCAGGCAAGCCAACTCCCACATTCAGAATGCATTCACATATTTTGCTTTGTGAATGCAGTCCAAATGTGGGAGATTCTATGGTTTTGGGGAAGCCCCCAAAACCGCTTTTGACTGGTATTCGCTCAGGTTTTTCATGAGCGAAAAGGCGATGCGCGCCAGCTTGCGGCCAATGATGACCAGGGCTTGAGTCG
>NZ_JAARMB010000018.1:0-129636 GCF_012985615.1 Pseudomonas sp. WS 5412 | reverse complement strand
TTGGCAGCGTGGTTATCATGACCGTGCGGTGAGGGCTGAAGAGGACCACCGGAAAATCGCTCGCTATATTATTGCCAATCCGCTGAGGGCAGGGCTGGTGAAGCATATCGGTGACTACCCATTATGGGATGCGGTCTGGCTCTGAGTTTTGTGATGTGGTTGTGGCAAGCCCGCTCGCCACAGAGGTAGGCACAGTGGGCCGCGCGGTCAGCATGGGGGCTGCGTGACCTTGGGGACGGTAAAGCGGAATTCACTGCCACGCCCCAGCTCGCTTTCGGCTTCGATCCGCCCGCCGTGGGCCTTGACGATGCCCTGGGTGATGTACAGCCCAAGGCCGCTGCCCGTGGGGTTGTTTTCGGTCAGGGTCCAGTAGCGATCAAACACGTGGGGCAGTTGGTCAGGGGCAATGCCTTCGCCGGAGTCGCGCACCGCAAACACAATCTCCTCGCCATTGCTCATCGCCGAAATCCCGATCTTGCCCTGGCGCGGGGTGAACTTGATGGCGTTGCCGATCAGGTTCGACAGTACCTGGAACAAACGCTCCGGGTCGGCGTTGATCTGCAGGCCGGGTTCGGCGTTGAACGACAGGTCAACCCCCTTTTCCTGGGCCAGGGGCGCCAGCAGCGCATAGGCTTCTTCGAGGATCTGGCTGACGTCCAGGGGCACCGGCTTGACGGTATAGCGGCCCGCCTCGATCTTTGAGGTGTCTAGCAAATCCTCCAGCAACACATTCATGCGCGCGGCGGCCTGCTGCATGGTGTCGATGGCCGAGGAAATTCGCCGCGAGGTGTGGGCGCCATCAGAGCTGAACGCCTTTTGCATCATGCCGCACAGCATTGAAATCACGGTCATCGGGTTGCGCAGGTCATGGGACACCACCGCCACCAGTTCATCCCGGGCGCGCACCGCTTGTTGCTCGCGCAGGACCTGGCGGGCCAGGTCGTTTTCCAGGGCCGAACGGCGCAGGTCGTTGGCGGCGAAACGGTCGCCAGAGCTCCACTTGGTGGAGATGCCAGCCATTTCCACCTTCCAGATTTCAAACGAGGTGCGTGGGCGAAGGCGCAGGCCCGCGTCGGATTTTTCCAGGGCCAGCGGTTTCTGCGGGTCGCCGCTCCACTGGATGTTCTCTTTGACTTCCGGGCGGAACCACAGCACGCCGTTGTCCACCGGCTTGGGCAGGCTCATGGCCAGGACGCCACTGGCCACTGGCTGATAGTCGGCTGCGGGCGGGTAGACCGCTGACAGGTGGTGGCTGGCAAACACCGGTTGCCCGGTGTCCTGCAGCCATTTGTGTAAGGCGCGGATCTGCGCCGGTTCCGGGCAGTTGCCATAGCGATGCAGTTGCTGGCCTTCAATGATCGCCACGCCACCGGCCAGGACCAGGTCCATCAACACCTGCGGGCATTGGGCCAGGCCGTCGAACACCGTGTCCGCTGACGCGCTCATTGCCTGGTTGAGTGTGTCCAGGGCCTCGACTTTTTCTTCACGCTGGCGGCTGATATCCAGGGCCTCCATGGCACTGATCTGCAACGACAGCACCTGGCCGATGGTCTGGCAGGTGGTGCGCAGGTCGTTGGGCACGTGCAGCGGCTTGCGGTTGCCGCAACTGATCAACCCCCACAATTTGTCGCCTTTCATCAGCGAGATGCTCATGGACGACAGCACGCCCATGTTCTTCATGTACTGGCAGTGGATCGGCGACACGCTGCGCAGGGTGGCGAAGCTCAAATCCAGCGGTTTCCCGGTGTCCGGGTGCAGCTTGGGTAGCAGCGGCACCGGCTCGTAGTCGGCATTGGGGATGATTCGCAGCCAGTTGGTGCGGTACAACTCGCGGGCCTGTTCCGGGATGTCGGACGCCGGGAAGAACAGGCCGTTGAACAGTTCCATGGACGGCGCGGACGCTTCGGCGATGACCTGGCCGTGGCCTTCCTCTTCGAAGCGATAAATCAGCACACGGTCATAGCCGGTCATGGCCTGGATTTCGCTCACGCTGATTTCGTACAAGGCTTGCAGGGTTTTCGCCGACTGCAAACGTTGCAACATCTTGCCCAGGTTGCTGGCGCGGCCGTTCACCGACTTGGGCTGGAAGTGCTCGTAGCGTGGCTCGAACTCCAGCACCAGCACGCCTTGATGGCGGTGCAGCAGGCCTTCGAACTCGCTCCCGTTGAGGGTGACATGCAGCGCCGGGGCGTCGATAAAGTTAAGTTGACTGGCGATCTGCTGCACCGTGCGCGCGTTGTCCGCGCCCAACAGCGTATCCAGTGGCTGGCCAAGCAAGGTCTCAGGCGGGTGATTGAACAGGCTGGCCACGTTGGCGCTGACTTGCACGATCTGCAGGTCCGGTTCGCGCAGGGTCAGCAGTGCGCCATGAGGCTGGATCGCGCCAGGGAAGCGGATCGGCTCGTCGGCACAGTTGGCCAGCAGTTCTTCAAAATCTTCGGGTTTCATAGCAGTACCTCCTGGCTGTCGAGCCATTGCTCAAAACAGCTGAATGTCGAGCAGGCCGCGTCCTCCGCCTGCTGCCGGCCGAGGTCGTCCAGCGGGACGTGGCCCAAATAGTCGAGAAAGTCTTTCCAGCGCCGACCAGTCTCGGTGCCGTATATATCGAGAAAGGCGCCGCCGTTGCTGGCGTCCAGCGCCAGGCGCCGGGCCATCTCCCGGCGCAGTACCTGGCCGCCGAGGGTCGCGCCTTCGAGCACATACAACACGCCCAGGCAGGCGGCCGGGGTGTCGAGGCGTGGCAGGCGAGGGCAGAGGGGCAGGGCGGCAATCGCCTGGCTGGTGAGGCCCAGGGCAATCAGGTCACTGTGTAGGGTAGGAGTTTTCACCCGCAGCGCCTGGTTGAATCCCACAGGAATCAAGGCGCAGTCGTACAGTCGTGATTCCAGCGGGTGGTAGAAACCGTAGTAAGCCTCAAACAAACGCCGATACCCGTCGGCATCCAGCTGCGGGGAAAAGAATGGCAAGCGTTTTTCCAGGGCCACATGGAGCAGGGCTGTGCCTGCGCGCAAGGCTTCAAGCAGGGAGGGCGCCGCGACGTCATGGGCCTGTGGATGCATGCAGTAAGCTCGGACTGGTCGGCCAGGGCAAACCATGGCTGACGCGTGGGTGAAGGGCGGGCAACGATTCTGTTTGTCCCGTCGTCTGTATCTGAAAAGTCAGGTAAAAAATCTGACGTTGCTGTCAGAAAAATAACCCAATATTCAAAAACAGACCCCACACCTTATCGCGAAGTTCGATTGCCGCCGTATTGTGACGCTATCAGTGCAGGGAGGTACCCTGCACCAATGCCGACTGCACACAGTCAAGCAGGCGCTCGGTGCTCCATGGCTTGGGCAGGAATTTCACCGTATTGCCCAGTTGCGCCGCCATCACCGTATTGCCCGAGGTCAGCACCACCGGCAAGGACGGCCAGCGATGGGCCACGACCTTGCTCAGGTCATACCCGTTGAGCAGGCCGGGCATCTGGATATCGCTGACAATCAGGTCTACCGGATCACTGGTCCGCTCCAGAAAAATCATCCCTTCATCGGCCGATGGGAACGAGGTCACCACCGCGCCGAACTCCTCCAGCACATCCACCATCAACGAGCGAATGATCTCGTCGTCTTCCAGTACCAATATCGATGGCTGAGCCATGATCCTTACTCCACCATCTGGGTTGAGTAAGGTGGAGTGGCTGGCCACGGGATAGGTTCTACTGAATATTTTTTATTCGATGGGTGGTCACTTAGGCGTGTCGGCAACGTGGATAAAACGGCCGCTGCTTGCGAGCCGCGGGTGGGATAAGCCAGGATGTGGGCCACGTAACTTCACAGCAAGGGATGCGAGTGTGAAAGAACTGATTGGGGCGTTGATCGTCGTTGCCACCGTGTTGTTCGGGTGTACCGGGGTATTGGTCGCCGTCGCGTTTACCACCCAGAAAAGCCGCCTGGAAATACTCAAGACCTTGGGCGGCATGAGCCTTGGCCGCGACCGCTTTATCGGGATCGCCCAGTTGTGGGCCAACCTCTTCCAACGGGTGTTCGGGCAAACGTACCTCGCCCGGCGCCAACTGATCAGTATCCCGCTGTACACCTTGCTCGTGTCGCTGGTGTTTTTTGTGGTGTGGCTGCTGGATCTCTACCTGTTTAAAAATCCCGAGCACGTGTTCAATGTGCCGCCGCCGCCGAATGTGCTGCAAGCCATCAAGGACTTCTACGGCAAGGGGCTGCTGGTGGCGATGGTGATCGACTGCGTGACCATCCAGTTGACCAAATGGAGCATCAACGTGGGAACGCGTCGCGGGTTTGGTTCGTGGCAGTTCCTGGGGTGCTTTTCGGCGACGATTGCCTTGGCCTACCTGTTGTTCAGTGTGGCGGTCTACTGGTTTCGCTGGTCGGACATGAACGAGCTGTACGCCATGTTGCCCGCTGACGAAGTGCGGCCGACGATCGCGTTCAACCCGTTGCGCAATGTGCTGTATTCGATCGCGCTGTTTCAGCCCGTGACGTTTATCTATGCCACCTCCGAAGGTTTTATCTCCAGTTACTTCATGCCCGAGCCGATCCTGTTTTACTGCGCGGCGACCGGAACCCTCTCGCTGCTCACCATCGGCGTGGTCTATCAATTCGCCCGAGGCGCGGAGCTGTTGCGACGGTTGTGCATGGGCTTTGTCAGCCACGTCGGCACGCCCCGGACCAACGCCATGAGTGTGGTGTTCATGATGCTGCTGGGGCTGGTGTTGGTGCCGTTGTGCCTGATGGCGCTTTATCTGGCTGTCTGAAGATTCGGCCTGTTCCGTCAGAAGCGTTCGTCCAGCAGGGCCGGCAAAGTCAGCTCTTTGACAAAGCTGGCCGATGACAGGCTCAAGGCCATGCGCACCACTTGCACCACGTCGTGTACCGGGATCAACTGCCCGTCGCCACGCTGCTCGGCCTCGAGGCGGGAGGTGCTCAATGGATCCTCGGTATTCAGGTAGCCCAGGTTCAGGCAGGTCACGCCCAGGCGCTGGTGCCGATAACCTTCACGCAAGGCATCGGCCATGCCGCGCAAGGCGAACTTCGACGCGCCGAACGTCACCTCCGGGCGCCCACTCTGTGGCAGGCCTGAGGTGGAGCCGGTAAAGATGATGCGTGGGTTGGGGCTTTTTAACAGCACGGGCAGCAGGCGCTTGATCAGCAGCAGGGGGGCAGTGATGTTGCAGCTGACAATGGCTTCCAACTGCGTGTCTTCATCCTTGAGGAAGCTGTAGGCCTCATCGAACGCCTGTTCTTCCCAGATACCCAGGTTATAGATCAGCGTATCCAGGCCGTCCTGTGCCACCGCCTGCTCGATGACCTGTGCGGCTTGCGCCGGCTGGCCAAGGTCGGCTTCCACCCATGACACTTCGGCGCCGCTGCTGGATACCAAGCCTGTAGGACGGCTGCGCGAGACCCCGATCAAGGTATCCCCCACGCCGCCCAAGCCTTCCATAAATGCCCTGCCCAAACCTTTGCTTGCACCGACCACCATGGTTCTCATTGATCTCTCCTTGAACTGACGTGCTGATGGAAAGTGCGCATGCAAACAAAGGGCGGGAATGATGGCAATTGAATGGCTGTGTCCAAATGTTTTGCGGGGGAGGGCGCGACTTTTCTTCGGCTGATTTAGAGTGATGGCTCTTTGCTATTTATTCAGTCAAAGCCAAGGAAGAAAATGAAACAGATCGAACGCGACTTCATCACCCTGTTCAATTGCCTGTGGTACCAGGATTTTCCGGTGGAGGTCGATGCTGTTACCAACCGTGCCGGCTGGACAATTCATGTGGGGCTGGTGATACGCGAGTGTGCCAAGTTGCTCGGCGCGCGCGCCTATTTCGAACAGAGCCGGCGCACTGATGCCGTATTGAGATTCCCTGACAAAAGCGTCCTGTCCCATGTCGAATGGGAGTGGGACGAGCCTCATAACGAAAAAGTGAAGGAAATCACCAAGCTGTTGGAGCAATCTGAATCTGCGGCGTTTTCCACGTTCATCTCCTACAGCACCATTAGCCATTTGCCCGCAGCTATCGAGAGGGTTTCCAACCTCTGGGCCGAAGCCAGCAAACCGCTGATCTTTTTTGTTGTGACGTTTGAACAGGTAGGGCGCGACCGGCACTTCCTGGAACTGCAAACGCACGTTTTCAGCCGTGGCAAACACAAGCTAGAGCGCACACAGCCAGCCCTGCCTTGGCAGATCAACCGGGCACGCTTCAATAACGTGGACGAGAACAAGTAAACCGCAGGCATAATTGCCGCCTCTACCGCCTGAAGCCCGTGACCTGGAGCCCCTGATGAAACCCGCTGCCTTACTGACCCTGTTACTCACGGCCATGCTCTTCAACACGTCGGCGGTGGCAGCAGGCGATGCCGAGGCAGGCGGCCGGCTGTTCGCCAAGACCTGTGGCGGTTGCCACAGTGTCGGGCTGAACGCCCGTGGCGGCTTTGGGCCACAGCTCAACGGGGTGATCGGGCGGCTGGCGGGCACCACGGCGGACTATCAGTATTCCGACGCGATGAAAAATTCGGGCGTGGTGTGGACGCGGGAGACCCTCGCGGCCTATATCGAGAATCCGAAAAAAGTGGTGAGCGGGACCCGCATGATTTTCTGGGGGATCAGTGATCAGCAGAAGATCGAGAATCTGCTGACCTATCTGGAGACCTTTCAGGCGCAATAGCGCGATACACCCAAATCCATTGCAGGAGCCGGCAAACCGGCTCCTGCAGGATTGGCAGCGATTTCAACTACCTTGTGGTGTTTCCCCGCGTGCCAGTCGCGCATTGATATCGTCGATTACTGCCGGCAGGTCGACGATGGTGTCGATCAGGTAATGCGGCCGTGACCCTTCAAACATCTGTGTAATACGCTCGCGTTCCTGCGCCAGTTCTTCGGCCGGCAGCGCCTTGTATTGCGCGTAGGTCCGTCCCAGTGCGTTGCCCGAGCAGGTAAGGGCGACTGTCCACATGCCGGCACTGCGTCCTTCCAGGATTCCTGGCCAGGTGTCATCGACCTTGACGCACGCCGCCACATCGCTGATGCCCAGGGCGATCACATTGGCCAGGGCCTGGGCCGGATGCGGGCGACCGTTGGGCACTTCGTCGGTGGCCACTACATGATCGGCCACATAGCCATTTTGCCGCGCCAACTCGACTACCTTGGCCATCACCACCGCCGGGTAGCCCGAGCACGAGCCGATCTTCAAACCCTTGGCGCGCAGGGTTTCAATCGCCTCCAGCGCACCGGGAATCACTGCCGAGTGCAGGGCGATTTTCTCGATCTGCAACGGCATGAAACGCTCGTACAGGGCGGTGACGTCTGCGTCGGTCGGCTGGCGGTTGAACACCGCACGATAGCGCTCGGCAATCTGCGGCTGATTGCACAGGGTGCGGATGTGGTCCCACTTGCCCATGCCCATCGGCCCGCGGGCTTCCTCCAGGGACACGGCGACTCCGAACTCGGCAAAGGCCTCGACGAAAATCTGCGTGGGCGCAAACGAGCCGAAGTCGACGACGGTGCCGGCCCAGTCCAGGACCACGGCTTGCAACGTAGAAGGTTGTTGGTAATGCATGATCAATCTCCATTTTCGGGTATGAGCAGGCCGTCCCTCGATTCACGAGGTAAGCCGGTTGAGTGCAAAAGGGTGAAGCGAATCAGGTAGCCGGTATGGGGCTGGCCTCGAACAGTTCGGCGATCATAGGTCGGTTGCGCCGGATGCCCAGGCAACACAGGTGGTAGTCGATGGAAAACGGGTGGTCGACGAAGGTGATCGGTGTGGTACCCGGTGTTTCGGCGTATTCCACCGCCGATACAAAGCCAATGCCGATACCCTTGGCGATGGCATGCACGATGGCTTCGCGGCTGTTGAGCTGCATCACGCAGTTGAGGTCCACCCCCAGGCGCTTGCAGCTTTCTTCCACCAGTTGCCGGGTGCGCGAGCTGCGTTCGCGCATGACCCAACGCTCCTGGCTGATCTGCTCGACGTGTACCTCTTTCTGCGCAGCCCAGGGATGGTCGTCGCGCACCACCGCAATGATCGGGTAACGCCGGTACAGCTGCGTATCGAAGCGTTGGTCAAACTCCGAGAGGGCCAGGATTGCCACGTCGATATCAAAATTGAACAGGCGGTCGAGGGTCTCCTTCTCCGGGGAAAACGAGGTCTCCAGCGTGATATCCGGGTGGCGCTGCATCAACTCGTACGTCAGGTTCATGGCAATGGGCGGCGAAACAGCGCCCAGGCGCAACATCCCGGTCTTGCGCTGCTTGAAGCTGTGCAGCAGTTGCATGGCCTCATCCTCCTGGCCGAACAGGCCCTGGGTGATCCCGTAGAGCGCATGGCCGGCCGAGCTCATCTCGATAAAGCGCCCACGGCGGTGGAACAACTCCACCGAGAACTGCTTTTCCAGGCCGTTGACCTGTTCGCTGACAGTCGGCTGGCCGACGCTCAAGTACTCGGCGGCGAGGGTGAAACTGCCGGTCTTCGCCACCGCATGAAAGGACCGTAGCCACTTGTGGTACTGGTACATAACACATCCTGTTCCAGGGATCAGCCGAGCCGGGTCATCAACGGCGGATAAACAGGGCCACCACCGCGCTGCACAGGCAGGCCGAGGTGACGACGATGAAGATCAGCGACGTATTGCCGGTACTGTCGAGCATACTGCCGATCAGCGGTTCTGCCAGGCCGGCGAATAGATAAGACGAGAAGTTCATCACACCCGTGGCCGTGCCTGCGCGCTTGGCACCCACCAGGTCCGGGCACAAAGCCCAGAAGCTGGACGCCGGGCCGTAGACAAAGAACCCGCAGAGAAACAGCGCCACCAGGCCGACCGCGCTATGGGGCGGCAGGCTCCACATCCACAGGCTGGTCGCGGCGCCGAGGAACATATAGAGCATGATCGCCAGGTAGCGCTTGGAGCCGAACAGCTTGTCCGACACCCAGCCATTGCTCAGGGCGCCGACGGCCATGCCCACCGGCAGGGCGACGGTGATCCACTTTGGATCGATCATGCTGTCGCCGCTTTTCCAGTTGGCGCCGAGGAAATGCACTGGCACCCACACGATCAGGCCGTAGCGCGCAGCGTTCTGGAAACCCAGGGACACGGCGGCAATGATCAGGCGCGCGTTTTTCAGCACCGCCTTGTAGCGCTGGGCCGAGGTTTCCTCTTCGCCGTGGGCCACTTCATGGCCCTTGTCCTCGGCGTTGGCCACGCCGGTATCGGCCAGGGGTTCGAAGCCCAGGTCCTGCGGGCGCTCACGGGCCACCAGGTAAAACAGGATACCCCCGGCCAACATCAACAGGACCGGCAGGCGGAAGATCCAGCGCCATTCCAGTTGCAGCACCTCCAACACCACGATGGAGGTCACATAGGACAGCACCGACGCGCAGCCGGCGGCGAACACGTAGAAGCCATAGACCCGGCCGCGCTCGCTGGCGCTCCACCAGTTGGAGATCAAGCGACTGCCCGGCGCCCAGCCCAGGGCCTGGAAGTAACCGTTGATGCCCCACGGCAGGATCAACCCGGCAAAACCACTGGCAAAACTGGTGACCCAGTTGGCGCCACAGGACAGCACCGCGCCCAGGGTCATAATGCGCCGTCCGCCGAACTTATCGGCCAGGTTGCCGTTGATCGCCTGGCCGATGGCATAGGACCAGAGCATGGCGGCCGAGATCCAGCCCAGCACTTCCTTGGTCAGGCCGAACTCGGCCTGGATTCCCGGGATGGCGAAGCCGAAGGTCTGGCGCCCAGTGTAGAAAAACAGGTAACAAAACATCGCCGCGAGCAGCATGCGCCACTGGGCAAAACGGAACGACGCCGAGCGAACGGCAGGGGCAGGCAGGGTTTGTGCACGATTCATGATGTTTTCCTTATTGTTATTCGCCCCCGAAGCCGCAGCGACGGGGTGGCACCCTTTACAGGTGCAAGAGGAAAGACTGAATTGCGTTGAGCCTAGGCGGCTTTCGAACCGATAAAGTTTTTGCCGCGTGCACCTTGCAGGGCGAAGCGGATCATCGCGGCGGCCTCGGTGGGCGTGACGCCGTAATCGGCAAACTCGGTTTTTACCTCCAGGCTATGCAGGAAGTTGCGCAACCGGGTCTGGGCTTTGTCCAGGTCATCACCGAACACCCGTTGCAGGGTGCGATCCCGCGCCGCGTCATGTCCCCACGCCAAGCCAAGGACCAGCGGCAAGGTAAAGGAGCAGGCGATGCCATGGGGCAGGCCGTGGTGCAGGGTCATCTCGTAGGAAATGGAGTGGGCCAGCGCAGTCTTGGTATTGGAAAACGCCAGGCCGGCCTTGAGCGCGGCCAAGGCCATGCGCGAGCGCAACTCCTGATTACCGAGGTCGCGCCGCAGCGGTGGCAGGCATTCCAGGATGTCCTCGATGGCCGATACCGCGAACGTGTCCGAAATCGGATTGGCATTGATGTTCCATATCGCCTCCAGCGCGTGGGACAAGGCGTCCAGCCCCGTCGACACCGTGACCCCGGCCGGTACGGTCAGCATCAACTGTGGGTCGACAATCGCCACCTTCGGCCAGGTGCAATCCAGGTGCAGGGAATACTTCTTGTGGCTGGCCGAATCCCAGATCGTCGCCCAGGGCGTCACCTCACTGCCGGTGCCCGCCGTGGTCGGCGCAGCGATCAAGGTCTTGCAGTGCGCCGGCACAAACGGCTGGCCGGTCGCCAACAATGCCAGTAATTCATCGAACTGCCCGGACTCAGTGCCGACAATCAGCGCCTTGGCCGTATCAATCGCACTGCCGCCACCGACGGCCAGCACCACATCGCAATCCCCGGCTTGCAGCCAGAAACGCTCGTAGGTTTCACGCAATTGCGCGACATCGGGATTGGGCTGCACATCCTCGACGACATACACCAGACGCTCGCCCAGCAATCCCTGGATCCGCTCGACCAAGCCCAGGCCACGGGCCTCCGGGAAGGTGACGAGAGCGACGGTCTGCTGCGCAGTGATACTGGCCAGGTCTTGCAGGCAGCCCCAGCCGAAGCGGGTGTCTACTGGGTTATGGAATCGGGCAGTCATGGCGTGTTCCTGGTTTTTGTTGTTGGAAGTGGCGCCAATAGTCGGGGAGGGTGGGGGAGAGCTCAAATCGATAGATTGGGGGGATGGATTGGCTGGGCCGATATGAGATGTAGGACGGTCAAGGGCAAGTGCCTGCCTTGGCGTGGTTGGGTCTTTGCCACGACCACGCCGATACGAGCTCTAAGCTTACCGCCGCTGCTTTTCTGTCCTAAAAGTTGCGTGCTGGTAGGATCTTTCCTGTTTTCATATAGCCCCGTCTTTGGCAGCACTGCGTTTGCTACTTTTGCGTGAAAAATACGCGATGGAGACGCGGAATGCTCACTTTCGATTCCCTATGGAAAAACCACCCGCAGATCTATGGAGACGCAGCGCCATGCCGGACCAACGGTGCCAAAAACTTCAGTGATCAATGCGCGATCAACCTTGGTGTTGCACTGCGCAGATCAGGCGCTGATCTGAGCAAATTAAGAGGCGTGCGCTATTGTTGGCAGCATCCCAAGGCTGAGGGCCATGTACTGGCAGCAGAAGAAATGGCCAGAGCATTAAGCGGTACGAACATTCCCGGCTTGCAACAAATGAGAAAGGTCGCACCCGAAGGTTTCGAGGATGAGCTGCAAGGGCAGCGAGGCATCATTTTCTTCAAGGACTTTTGGCGCCGGGGGAGCGAGACATTTGGCAATCGCAGTGGTGATCACATTGATCTGTGGAATGGGCGGCGGTTGACGGATTGGTTGAGCTACCCGCGTATTCAACTTGGGTTTTCGATTGAGGGGACGTTCTCGGATTATCACGAGTCCAGGGAGATTTGGTTTTGGAAGGTTTTATGACGGTAGTTAAGGGCGTGTTATTTGTAGCGTTGGTGGTGGCTGTGACGGTTGCGGTGTTTAACGGGTTGGTTGTAGCGGCTTCGGCTTACTTTGGGCCGTTTTACGAGAATGATGCGGACCAGAGTCGGAATTTTGGGATTTGGTTGTTAGGGAATGGGGTGGTAGTTGGGGTTTCAATGTTAGTTGGAGTTGTTTGGTTCCGTCGGCGTTTGCTTCGGGGTTAGGAGCCCAGCTCTAGGAACCTCTTTTTTGGCTTGCTCCTGAATACTTCAGGCCCCGCTGGGAATAAATGTATCCGTTGATTGGCAGGCAATCCCGATCTGCAGTGCTGCATCCTGATCAGGAAAAGGGCACGGATCTATTTTCAAACAAGTCCGTCCCCTTTTTACTGCTGGGGCTTTTGGGCGCTAATCAGCGCAAATTCCTGCCACCTTCACCCCCTCTGTTCGAACCGCCGCCGCTTCAGGAACAACCCCACCCCCAGTGCAACGGCGAAGATCGACAGCAGCCCCAGGTCAAACCCAAACAAACGGATTTGGCTTGCAGCCACGCAGCCGACCGTTCCGATCGCTACCAGCAGCACCCCTAGCCATTTGCGAAGTGGGTACGACTTCAGAAACCGATCGAGCAGAAAGAACAGCACCAGGGCAATGACCAACTGGGTAATGTCAGACATGTGTTTCTCCCATCAGGTCTTGATGATCAGTGTCGAGGCGCTACGTTGTGGGCCGATACCGCCATTCACCTGCGCCTCGATGCTGACCAGTATGTCGCCTGCATGATAGGTGGGCAGGGTTTCATTCACATACATGCGCACACCGGCGCCGACAGGGGCACCCACGTAGGGGGAGGCTATATAAGAGGTGGCGCCAGCGAAGGCCGAGGCCGCGAGGTTAGCGATCTTGGTGCGTTGGGCATTGAGAACATCGCCCTGTTGCCGGGTCAGCGGCTTGGAGATGCCGATCATCATCAGGCACGGCAGGTTCTTGGCCAGCATCTTGTCGTACACCTCGACGACCTTGCGGTTGACCTCATAGTGGGCGCTTTTCGCTTCACCAAAATGCAGCTCGCCCAGGCGTCCGCGCTCGCTGTCGGTGAGGGTGATCTGCGAGACGTTGAACACGATCCCGTGATTGCCCATGTATTGGAAAGTCCCTTCGAACTTCATTGCACGCATCCTTTCGAGCCAAAGGTGGGGATTGTCTAGAAGGCGCGCGCTGGATTCAAATCATTTCACCTGCCTGGCAAGGTGCGTTGCCTGCCGTAAGGTGTTGATTGCATGAGCAGGGCTGGCATCTGTGATCCGGTGAACCGGAACAAATCGGTATGGTTGACCGAGGAAGGACTGGAGCTGCTGTAGACGGGTAGTTCGATGGTGCCGGGGTGGGCGCTATCGCAGGCAAGCCAGCTCCCACATTTGATGGCGTACAGCCGCTGAATCACACGGCTTGCGGTAAAAAGACCTTGGTTTTTACCGGCCGATCAACCCAGCAGGTGCTTGGAAATCAGCCTGGAGATTTCCACCATCGAGGTCTTGCCCGTGAACTCGAACTTCACTTTGCCCAATGACGAGAAGTAGATCTCCAACTCCGAATCCAGGTCGAACGTGCCGGAGGTTTCCACCGAGTACGCGACAATGTTTTTGTAGGGCAGGGACGTGAAGTCCTTCTTGCTGCCGGTGATGCCTTGCACGTTCACGGCGATGATGCGCTTGGTGGTAAACACCACGCCATCGCGCATGGCTTTGTAGGCATCTACTACCTGTTCGTCATCGAGCAGCAGGGATGCAACGCGTTCGGCGTATTCATTGTTTTGCTTGAGCTTGAAGAAGCCTTTGTTGTTGAAGTCGATCATTGGGCGGTCCTTGTGGTGGGGCAGGGAGGGTGCGTTACAAGATGGCCTTGAGGTAGTCCATAAGTGCGTCGAGCGGGGTCTTTAGTTCCTCCAGCGTCGAGGCTTGCTGGACTTCAGCCGCCAGCTTTTGCAGCTCACGGCCCATGACCGTGTTGGCACCCCCCAACGTCTCCAGGGCCAACTTCATGCATTCATCCAACTTGCGTTGGATAGTTGTCAGGTCGCCAGTGCGCACCAACAACCCAAACACCTCCCGCTCATACCCATCCATGACCAGATCGTCGCGCAGGATCGGGCTGCCATCTTCCGTTTCATGCACCAGTTTGAGGGCGAACAGAGCAACGGCTTCGAGTGTCAATTCCATGGTCCTGGTACCTCTACTGTCTGGTGCGGTGGGCGATGATCACTTTTCTGCAGGCGAAAAAAAAGACCTTGAATTTCAAGGTCTTTTTTTAAGATGGTGCCCGAGGGAGACTCGTGCGATCTATATAGTTCGTGCCTTGCAGAAGGATTGTACATTTAGGGATACATGTAGGGATACACGAACGAAGGTGCTGTATTAAATGATTTTGAGTTTGCCTCTATTCCTTAATCCATTTTAACGCGGCGAACCTAGGGAAATGCCAAGGTTCTGGATACATCGCCTGCACGCTCTCTTCCGGTATTGGCTCTTCAAAGGCCACCAATTTGAAGCCATGGTTTGCGAAGGTAGATAGATACTGACTGAGTGGACGGTGAATGTGCGTTGTTCGTATTGAGGTTTGATCACGGGAGACTTTGAAAGGTGCTTCTACGAAGATCTCCTTGGTGTAGTCATACCACTCGGCATTTGCATAGCCCCAGTACTCAGGCCAAAAGCACGGATGGGGAATCACCGCTACAAACGTTGAATTGCTGCGAAGGAGGGCATTCACAGCTGCAGCAAACCGTCCCAAGTCCGGAGCCGCCATCATCACCATTATTGCGGTGGCAGCACTAGCTAGACCATTGAGTTGAGTGACCGTCACGTCTTCCACAGCCGCTTGAATGAACCTGATATTGGTGCGGCTCTCACAGAGATGCATCGCAATTTCGACGCTTGCTCCTGACGGTTCTACCCCTATGACGGAGCCTGCAAGTGGGGAAACAAGGGTTGCGAAGTGGCCAGTGCCAGAGCCAATGTCCAAGAACGCTGAAAGGTCTGCGCCCTGGAGAAGTTTTAACGCTGTGGGAGCGACCACTTTACTGAAGCTGATGTCTAGCCCGCTGCTGAGTTGTCGCGCTCTTTCCTTCGCCAGTTGATCCCATTGCTGGGTCAGGTCCGCCAGAGGCTTTGGTTGAGAGTTCAGAACATCAAACATGGGCGGCGTTCTCTTTATGAAGCAGCTCAGCGAGGCTAGCGAGATCAATCGCCATGTGAAGTGCTGGATGGCTTGAGTCAATTTCTTCAATCACATGGATACCACGCCCACCACGCCCAATCGCTACTTGAGAACCGCCGTTCCCAAAGTGTGCGATGGTGAAGCGTGATGCTGGAGCGAGAAAGCTTGGTCTTCCGTAGATCCAAACGTTGGCTCCGGCCGCTCTAAGTACCTCTCCTAACTCCGTCATTTTTGGCATACAGACAGTTAAGTTCCCTTCTTGCGCCTTCTCTTTGAGTAGCTTTTTAGTCGAGTCATCGTCTGCCCAGCTTAAGTCGCGAGTCCAAATGATT
Source organism: Pseudomonas sp. WS 5412 (assembly GCF_012985615.1). Lineage (NCBI taxonomy): Bacteria > Pseudomonadati > Pseudomonadota > Gammaproteobacteria > Pseudomonadales > Pseudomonadaceae > Pseudomonas > Pseudomonas sp. WS 5412. The sequence continues at coordinate 114,223 of NZ_JAARMB010000018.1, read as the reverse complement.
GCTCTGCCGCTATCACCAATCCAGCTGCGCATATAGGATTTGATACCAATGACATCGTCCTTTTCGTACGTTTTCCTGTTGTTGTGAGCCTTTTTATCAGCCCTGAACTCAAGGCAGATGCTGGCAAACGCCAGCAACCCTGCTGCAAGAGCCAGAGCACCAGGCCATCCGGAAAGGTCTACTGGCTGCGGCATGAAGACGAGTACAAGTGCTAACAAAGAAGCCTGCGATCCTACTGAAGCAACAAGGCGTTGAATCAGACTTCCCCAACGGTCCCAAAATCCTTCCATCGTTTTTTCATCCCTGTTTGATGATTTCCCTGATTCAGTTTGACAGAGCGTCAGCTGAGGCGGGTTGGTCGTTCGTATAGTGGCACATTGCGCTAGATATGCGGGGGCCCCTGAGATATTCGGTAGTACACGGGGCATGAAACCCGCGAGATCGCGTTAGCGGCAGTCATGCCAACTTACTGAAATTTCAACGTTGAAATTGAAAGGAATTTGAAGAAAAAAGAGACATCGTTACAAAAACGGTAAAGGTGCCCGTTTGTGCTGTTGCTTTGAACAGTCCATCCAGGCAACTCGGTCAATTACCATTGAAGCCAACACACCAACGAGGCCCTGCGGGCTATTTGCCTCACGTCTATCCGAATACTCAAGGGCCTCAGCGAATGACCAACAGTGCAATGGTCTGTGAACAGCGCTCATCTATTCACGACGCAAGGTACTTCCGTATGCACAATTAAAGGTTTTTCGACAGCGTAGTCAGCAGATTAGCCGCCAGTTTCCTAGCAGGATTATCTATCTCCGACACAGCCAGATTTTCTTCGCTGAAGGATACGACAATAAGGGGGCTAGGGGATGAGCTTTAAAAAGTTGTGTTACGGGTGTTACAGGTGTTACAAAATTCACTAACTATATGATTTTAAAGATTTTTGCATGTGTTACACGCTTGTGTGGGGCTGTCGAACGGGCGTGTTACAAGGCCAATAGTTGTTACGTCAATCGCCACATTTAGATCGAAGCCCTGCCAGCTGGTGCCCATCTATCGACAACCGGGTCGCCAGTTGAGGGAAAATGGTATCTAACACCACGACTATAAGGGCCGAAGCCCCACGTTGTGAGAACCCTTTTCCGGAAAGGCGGGGCCCAATCCGTCTACACGTGGCTCAGTGATCGTATGTAGACTTATGGCTTCGGCGCCTCAAGGCCAGGTTGCTGGCGCAACGAGAGCCGCGGCGCCCAAGCCTTCCTGCTCTGTCCTTCCGCACCAGTTCGACGCCATTTTTCTAGCCGTCAGTACTGAAAGCCATCGATGTTCTCTCCTCAAAATTGGCTTAGCACCAGCAGGAAAGGACTGCTCGTTTTAAGAAAATATGGTACTGTCAATCAATTTTTGAATGAGATAATAAATGCAGGCCGTAGATATATTTTCGGGTGCCGGGGGCATGTCGGTAGGAGCAGCGCTCGCAGGTATTGACGTAAAATACGCAATAGAAAATGATCCGCATGCGGCCGCCACCTATCGCCTGAATCATCCGGATACGGTCGTTCTGAATGAAGACATCCGTAAAGTTCAACTTTCAGATTTACCAGAGCTTACTAGTGAGCCACTAATTCTTTTCGGTGGGCCCCCTTGCCAAGGGTTCTCAACTTCAAATCAAAAAACCAGGTCGGCAAGCAATGAAAATAACTGGTTATTTTTAGAGTATATGCGGTTTGTTAAAGCGTTAGAGCCAGAGTGGGTCGTATTTGAGAATGTTAAAGGTCTTAAAGAAACTGAGGGTGGTGTTTTTTTAAGAGATATTCAAGAGTCTTTTAAAAAGCTAAAGTACAAAACCTCTACATTTATATTGAATGCAACAGAGTATGGCGTTCCGCAGAGGAGAGAGCGGCTATTTGTTATAGGCTCTAGAAAAGGAGTAGTTCTAGATGAGCCGGCAGTAACACAAGATAGATTTATTACTGTTGATGAGGCGATTGGCGATCTCCCTCTATTAGAGAATGGTGCAAATATTAATATATTGCCATATCGAATCCCTGCGCACTCGGAATTTTCTGAGTTGATGCGAGGTGGGCTAGATAGTTGTGCCAATCACTTGATCACAAGAAATGCGCAACATATTTTGTCTAGATATCCATATGTGCCTCAGGGTGGGAACTGGGAGAATATACCGGACGAGTTAATGTTGAACTATGCTGATAAGTCACGGTGCCATACGGGGATATATCATCGACTTTATTCTGACAGGCCCTCAATAGTAGTGGGGAATTTTCGTAAGAATATGCTAATTCATCCGTGGCAACACCGGGGGTTGTCCATTAGAGAAGCTGCAAGACTTCAATCATTTCCAGATAGCTATGAATTTCAAGGAACAATTGGTTTTCAGCAGCAGCAAGTAGGTAATGCCGTACCTCCGTTACTTGCGCAGGCTGTTTTTCAACATATCACCATGTCAATATGACCCTGGATAATTAAAGAATGTGGGAATCATCCAAGATAGAAGATGAGCTCAAACTACGATTGGATAGCCAAGGAAGTACTGGCGACGCCTTATGGGGTAGGTATGTAACTGCACGGACGCTACTCGTTGGTCAAATTCTACCTTGGATACGAACGAACGAGGCCAATCTGACTGATCACGGTCCAGAACATATTCGTGACGTGCTTGATAACGCTTATCAGCTTTTAGGGGGTACTGATCGACTTAGTACCGAAGAGCTCTATATTTTATGTCAGTCAATATTGTTCCATGATGTCGGAAATATATTTGGTAGGAAGAAGCATAACTTAAAAATTGCTGCTGTGTATGGAGAGATATTTAATAAGCTATGGCTTAATCGGCAAGAAATGGCGCTGGTGGTTAATATTGGGCGCAGTCATAGTGGGAAAAGTACCGATGGCACTAGTGATACTTTAAAAGATTTAAAAGATGATTTTATATTTGGCAGTAAAATTCGTGTTCAGAATTTAGCATCGATTTTGCGCTTCGCTGATGAGCTTGCGGAGGGGCCGCAACGAACCTCTTCATATATGATATCGGCTGCAATGTTTTCTGAAGACTCACTGATTCATCACAAGTATGCAGAAATTACATCCGTCAATATTGATTTGGGTGGTGGTAGAATCGCTTTAACGTATCATATAGATATTGAGGGCGTAGATTTTAATAGTTCTGAGAGTTTGAAAGTCTTTTGTGAGTTGTTAAGATATATATACTCAAGGATACATAAGCTAGATAGTGAGCGCAGATACTGTAAGCATTATAGTTCGGATTTGGAGGCATTTAAGAAAACCTCTATTATAATGAATTTCTGGAAAGGCATGGAGGCTCTTGATTCTGTCGGTCCTCCTATAGAGTTGGATGATCTTTTTATTCCGGGTGTTGATTCTAAAGATGTCGAAAAAATCCATCCTGAATATGGTGTAGATATATTGGTGCCTAGGTTGCAGAAGCTTAGTGAGGAAATGGGATGACCGATAATCCTTTTGATTTTGATGGCGCAAAAAACCTCCCCGACCGCCTGTTGATTGATTGGTTTATAGATGATCATAACTATTCTCGCTTTCTGAAGTCCTCGCGAAATGTACTTCTGCTAGGGCATCGTGGTTGTGGTAAAAGTATGACTTTACTTTACTATTCCCTGCCGCTGGAAATTAAGAAGCAGGATACTCCTCTTATAGAGAAGGACCTGTCGCATGTGGGGGTATATGTTTCTTGCAGTACTCCGCTGGCAAGGAGGGTCGACCATGATTTTTTTGAGGATGAGAAGTTCTCTAGGGCCATCTCTGAACACTATTTCGTTCTTTCTATTGCTGTAGCGATAGCAGAGCATTGTGAGCAAATTGTTGAAGTGTTCGATCCCTTAAGTCTCGAAGAGCTTAGGGATGAACTATTTTATGTTTTTGACGACGAGCTTCCGTCGGATTTCAGTATATTCAAATGTATTAAAAGAGCTTTAAAGAAAGAGTTGAGAAAGACGCAAGAGCAGTTTTTGTCATTTGAAAATAGAAGCGATTTTACTTTTGCAAGAACGTTTTATACCTTAATTGTCCCGTTTTTGGGCGCGTTGAGAACGACTTCTGCGCTACGGGAAACTCACTTCTCTTTAATGATTGATGATGCACAAGATTTGAATGATGATCAGCGATTGATGCTGAATTCTTGGTTGAGTTATAGGGATCATTCGGTTTTTAGCTTTAAGGTTGCACTTGCTACGGTAGTGGATTTTGATAGAAAAACGTCTACCGGTGGAAGTATTATCGAAGGGCATGATTACATTGCGATAAATTTGGAACAACCTTTTCAGAATGAAAATTCCCAGTTTGGAATGCTTGCTAGAAGCATAATAGAGAAAAGATTAAAAAATATTGGAGTGAATGCTACTCCAGACGAGTTTTTTGAAGAAAGTCCTGAGTTTAAGGCTGAGCTCGAGATTTGCTGGCAAGAGGTTGTAGATAATTATATCGCTGCAAATCCAGGCGCTGAAAGAAAACAAGTAAATGACTATGCGTACAAGCAAGCTCGCGCGCTGTATTTTCGCAAGCGCTCTCCTAAGGCAAATCGTCCTATCTATTCCGGTCTTGACACTTTAATACATTTGTCGAGTGGTGTTGTTCGTAACCTCCTGTTGCCGTGCTACTGGATGTACGATGATGCTGTGTCCAAATGCCCTGGGGAGCCAGTGCGGAAAATCTCGCCTGCAATCCAGGCTGATGTGATTATGAGGGAAAGTGAAAAGCTCTGGAGTCGTGTCCGAGATGGACTAGATCGAGAGCTCGAAGATTGCACAAAAGAGCAAGCTAAGTTGATTTTCAATTTGGTTAGCGCTTTGGGCGACTATTTCCGCGATAGACTTTTCAATCACGTCTCTGAGCCGAGGATTATTACGTTTACGATTTCTGAAAGGACGCCTGAAGCAGATAATCAGTTGATGCCTATCTTAGGGCTAATGCGGAAGGCTCAGGTTATGTATAGACGATCGGGTCCTTCAAAGGATGCGGGGCGTCAGGAAGACTACTATACTCTTAACAGACTATTTTGGCCTGCTAGAGGCTTGGATCCGCATGGGCAGCATGGAAGAGCGTCTATTAAAGCATCTGCTCTATTAGGCTCTATGTTAACCGGGAAATTTCCGTCGGTGGCAGAATCGGATACACAAAGAGGGTTGTTTGATGAATAGTAAAATTCTGATCACCTCGTTAGGCTGGGAACCGCGCTTTCTTGCAGGTATAGAAGATATACTTCTAAGCTATATTCCGGATCATATTGTAATATTTCAGCCCTTGACTTTTTTTTCTGATGTGACTAGATGTAGTAAAGCTGTCCTCTCATCAAAGTTAAGTGATCTTGGAGTTGGGCATAATTATTTTGAATTTGGCAGTGATGATCATGTTGGTATTTGGAATGTGGCTCTGAATGCTCTCGCCAATGTATCAAGTGAGACGGAAGTTGTTTTGGATATTACAACAATGCCTCGCTATCTTATCTGGGCGTGCTTACATAGTTTAGAACGAAATAAGTTAAAGTTTACTTGTGTGTATTATCCTCCCGAATCGTATGGGGAGTGGTTGTCGGCAGATACTGGTAAGCCCCAGATGGTATTTAGGCATAGTGGTATTGCGTATCCAGATCTCCCTACCTCGCTAATATTGTTTTCTGGCTTTGATCTGGGTAGAGCTCAGCACTTTGTAGATTTTTTTGAGCCTAGGAAAATTGTCCTGATCACTCAAGGCGGTGATCAGCTAGGCAACAATTCTAGATGTGTAAGTCAGCTTAGTGGTGGAGCTGAAATACAAGTCGAAAAGCTTGATGCATATTCAGATCCCATTGAGCTGAGAGATAACATGCATAAGTTAATCAGCGTTGATCTTGAAGACTTCAATATTGTCGCAACTTCTGTGGGGCCGCGGCCTTCTATAATTGCGTTATATTTATTGAATAGATCAGAGCCATCTGTTGGTCTGGTTCATGCTAATGCTCATCAGTACAATAAGGATTATTCCTTTGGGATTGACGTTTCTTCAAAGTATGAGGCTGTAATCGATTTTGGAGTCTCTGCGTATGATGTTTTTAAATAAAATGTTTTATTGCTTTCAGCTTTTTTAGGTGTGCATAGTTAGAGTGAAAGTCGCATTGGCTGTTAGCGTGGCGTTGAAGGCTTCTGGAGCTATCAGAGGCTTTCTTTGTGGATGGTACCCGTCGCCATAAGTAGGTTTCCTTGCGGTTCTTCCTCTTTCCTCAAGGTTTTCACTCTTCTGTAGTTGGTGTTTGGAAGTAAGTAGCCTTTGCGTGGAGGTTGTTAAGACTTTTGATGGCTATCGATTATGGTTGGCGCCTACCTCGGCTTTCATACAGGTGACTCACTGAGTGCTCCCGTCTTAAGCTGTTCTGAATCGTATGCCGTACTTTAGTTGACTGACCTGAGTTTGTACGCGGTCAGGTGGTTTTTTAAACTTTCAGTTTTGCAGCTTGCTGTGTGTATCTATGAGGTTTTATATGGTATGAGCTTCAATGTTCGGCACAGCAGAGACTTGTGCTGTGCCGAGGTTAGATGCTTTTTAGACTTGTAGAAGATCTGCCAGCTTGTGCTGATGTGAACGGTCTACAAGCTCTTGCCATGTCCAACTTCCGAAGTGCTCGCCCTGTTCAGGGATATCTAGTTTCATCAATGCAACCGGGTCTCGATTTATCAGGTTGCGTGCAGCCCACAACTTACCGCCGATTTCCAGCAGCGCTTTCGCGGTCTCGTTCCACTGTTCTTCCAGCACCGTGTTCGCCAGATGTGCTGCTTTCTGCTCGATCTTGGCGTGTTCTTTTTGTGCCTCTGTGATGTGCTGATCAATCGTCATCAGCTCCTGCTCCAGGGCGGTGATGAGAAGTTGTTGCCGGCGGTGATGCTCAACCGCGGCCGTGAGGTTTTTTGCTGCCTTTTGAGCTTCGGTGTTGGCCGCTTTCTCCCCCTCTACATCGCCCCAAGCGACAGCCTGCGCATAAGCGGTGGCTGCGTCCGTTTCAGCTTGTCGAGCTTTTGCCATGTCCTCCTGATCGCTCTGGCGGACCTGCTGCAATCGTGTCTCGATGCTGTTGCGCTTCTCGTTAAGTTCCATCTCGTCGGCTTTCCAGGTCGACATGGCGCTGATGTAGTCGGCAGCCAAGCTCTCGCGGTTCGCCAGCGCCTCGAGACGGTTAATTTTTTGATTCAGTTGGTAGATCTCAAGACCTCGCGAGTCGATGCGCCTTTTGTGATCGTTGATTTCATCTTGCACAGCCCGTTGACGGCCCTGCTGGATAACCTCGGGATTTTCCAGCGCCTCTTCGAAGGGCATTAAGTCGCGCTGAATGCTCTCCATTTCGAGGGTCAGTTTGTCGCGGCGGTCTTTCAGTTCTTGGATGGTGTTCATCTGTATTGTCTCTGGGCATTGCGGTTGATAAGGATGGTTGAACGGCTGGCGAGGCCGGGAATGAGCCGGCGCTACCTCGATCAGCGGGCATGCCGTTAGGCGGCCTTGGCCTCGCTTTCATCCGTTCCTGGAACGGTCTTCACCACATAGCAGCGCTGGGGCCCCAGTCCGGGCAGGCGAATCAAGCTATACGCTTTGCCGTCGCTTCCCGGTTCAAGCACGCCCCGTTGCAGCAGTTCCTTGTTCACCGCACTGATGTTCATGCCCTTGAAAATCTCGGCCCTCCAGGCTTCTGGCAGCACGTAATAGGTGTTGGCGGTGTGCAGGGCATCACCCATGCCGTGTTCCATCGTCTTGCGAAAGCCCAACCGATCAATCGTGCGTGGGCCGTGTTCATCGATCTTGGCGGCGGCAGACTCCCAACGGGTGAAGCGGCTTTCTCCAAAGCGCTCGATGACCTGGCGCAGGCGCGTCAAAATCGCATCGCCCTCGAAGTTACCGGCGCCACCACGTTCGGCCAGCCATGCATGCAGGCACACCCTTGCGGCGGTCGTGGCCGCGCCGTCGGACCAACCGGTGACCCCGAAGGCAGTCGCCAACTCTCCGGCCGCTGCTGCGAGGCCAAAGCGAAGGGCTGCACGCTTGGCCTGACCACTGGCCGAGGGGGGCAGGTTTTGGGTGATGAATTGTTCCACCGTGCGGCGAATGATCACCGTCCATCTGAGCATTTCGCCAGGCGTGCACAGTGCGTGCAGGAAGGCGGTGAGGGGTGTGCCGTAGTATTTGGATACACGGGCCTTGAGCGCATCGGAGAGGGCGGCGGCGTCTTCAAAACCGTTCAGCACATCGAACATGCCGAGCCCTTTGCTTGCATCCGCTGGCACAGCCAGCATGCGAACTTCCATACCGGCTTTCAGCTCCTTGTTGGCATCCGCCATGTGTTGCGCCAACGTCTTCTCGCCCGTCGAGAGAAACAGCAAGCGCCACTCCTGCACCTGTCGGCCCGCTTGTCCTCGATCATTCGCCCGAGCTTTACCGGTGCCGTTGCCGAGCATGTAAATGGTTTCCCCAATGATGCGTGGGTCACACATACCGATTTCATCCAGCACCAGGAGGCCGTCTGAGTGTGCGGCGGCAATAGACTCCAGGGCGTTATCCGTGGAGCGCCACGAACGTACCAGACGCGGCCCGCCATAGACCGAGGCAGCGACCTGCAAGTGGGTGGTCTTGCCGCCGGAGCTGTCGCCGTAGAGGTGGAAGCCGCCCGACTCATGTCCGAGCAGGTTCAGCAACGGGCCTGCAAAGGCCACAGAGACGACAAACGCCAAGCGGTGGTTACCAATGCACAGTGCGCCGATTTGCTGCTGCCATTGCTCCAGAGAGCCCGCCTCGCTGATCGGTGGCAACTGGGCACCGGCCTCATAAAAATGCAGATGTTCGGCGTGCGAGCCGATCTGTTGTTCGGGCAAAAGGAAGGCGTTGTCGTGCCAGCCCAAGCGCGTTACCAAACGTGCACGCTGGGCGCTATCGAAGCCACCGAGGTAACTCTGCAAGTCATTGCGTGCGTTACGTCCAGATCGGCTTCCCGCGAGGCGCAGGCCCATGTCGACGAGTGGACCGAGTACGTCCTTACCGAAGTCGCCAGTCATGGTCCGGGCCGGAATATTCCAGCGTTTTTTGGCGCCATCCGGGTCGTCGAATTCGACCAACAAACCCCAGTTGTGGCCCTTGTCGTCACGAGTGCGAGCGATGATTTCCAGAGGCGAACAGACGGGGCGCGCCTCGCAATCATCGCCGGAGTAAAACACCCCTTCAGGCGTCAGGCGAAAGCCGCCCGTCAACAGATCATTTTTCGATTTCGCAGGTCGTTTGGCTGGCGCCTTAGCCTTCGGTTCTTGAGGCTCAGTGGGCTCAGCGAAAGTGCCGAAAAACTCGCCGTTGCGCACCAGCTCGGCCACGTGGCCAGCGGTCCAGCCTTTAGCTAATGCATCCGCTGCATCGTCGCCGCCTGCCCATTGCCCGCCTTTGACGAGTGTCGGCTTGCCGCCTTTGCTGCTGGGCTTGAGCTTGAACACGTCGAGCGAGATTCGTTGTACTGATGCGGCGCCCAGCTCAATCAACTTGGGCTCGATGGCGTCCATGCAGGTCTTGCCGCTGGCATCGTTATCCGGCCACAGCACCACCGTGCGCCCTTTGAGTGGTGTCAGTTCGGCCTTGTGCCAAGAGTTGGAGCCGTTCGGCCAGCAGGTGGCTACGTGGTCGGGCATGAGTTCGGCGGCGGCGTCAGCAGCCTTTTCGCCTTCACACAGCACCACAGGCGCATCTGCACGCTGTAACAGCTCATCCAGACGCAGCAAGGGCCGAGGTTCAGGCAAGCCTTGCCAGCGCCATTGTGTGGTTTGCCCATCGGAGCGCTTGCACCAGGTCAACGGCGCAAAGACCTTTCGCAGCTTGCCGTCTTCGTCGGGGCCGAGGTCGAAGCGATAAAGCGCCATTACCGGCTGGCCTTGTGCGTCGCGATAGATCCACACCTTGGACGGAACACCGTGTTGCCGGTGTTTAGCTGGGCACTTGTTCATGGCCTCGGCCGGGATTGGCTGAATTGCGATCCACTCCGGCGTTGCGCTCTTGGCCGGTGCGCTTTTGGTGGTCGCAGAGCCGGCGGAAACACTCAGCAGATCTGCCAGTTTTTTGCAGGCATCAACGTCGGTGCCGCCGTCGATGTAGCGCACCAGATCGATCATGTCGCCGCCCTTATCGCCAGTGGCAAAATCTGCCCAGGTGCCTTTGCTCAAATTGACCTTGAGCGAGCCAGCGCGCTTGTCTGTACGCGTCGGATTGGGTGCTGTGTATTCCTTGCCGCCGTCTACGCGTTTGCCGTTCGGCAGCCAGTGAGTAAGGACGCGGTCGATGTTCTTTAGGGCAGAGCTTTTTACGTCGGCAAAGCTGGGACGTTTTGAGGTATTGCCGGTGCGCTGAGTCATGGCGTTGTCCTCGTTGCATACAGCGCATCGTTCACGTCATCAATCAGCGCTTTTGCCATCTCGCCCAGGTAGAACGCTGGCCAACTGAACCGCTCACCTTCGTTACTCATGGCGGCGTCGAGGGTCAGTTGATTGGCGTAGTACTGAAACAGCGATATCGCTTCAAGCGCATCCTCGATCGGCACGCCTGCATTGACCCGGAACAGTTTCTGATTGCTGCTGTTAGCGCAGGAAAATTCGGTACGCCCGAGAGTGTTGGCAGTGTTCACAGGGCACCGCCTTTCTGGCCCATTGGCACAGAGGAGGCATCACCGTACATGGTGAGCGTTTTGATTAGGCCCAAGGTGCCGCGCACGTCCCAAATAACGGACGACAGCACGCGGTTGGAAAGTAGGGGTCTATCGCCGTCTAAGTGATCTTCCAAAAGCATGAGAACTGAATCGGCACGGTCGAGCGCGCAGGTGATGGCGTCGATAGGTAGGCCGGCTTCCGCGTCTGGGCTGACGCAGAGCAGATCCTCGGGTAATGAAAAGCCTGGGAGCATGCTCATTGGGCACCCCCTGCGGCTTCTAGGGCTCGCGCCTTGGACATATGGGCGTTGTAACGGGAGAGGCGTGTAGCGAGGCTGGAGTTGGCGTGTAAAGCGGCGAGAGCCATTGCTCGATGAGCGGCGGCGCGAATTCCGAACGGATTGAGGGCGTGCATGGGGCGAAACTCCTATTGTTGAGGAGCTGCCACACTTCGTCGCCAAACGAATTAGGGTGGCAGCTGTGCGCAGGTTGGCGAACCGGGACAATAGGAACCCGGCAGACCCGAAGGTCTCCCACGCACAGCCGCCATAACGCGTGAATGCGGGCACAAAAAAAGCGCCTGCAATCGTAATGGGGGCGCCTGTGCGCCTATTGTAGATCGGGTCGCCAAACCCGGTCGCTGAATTTGCAGCGACAGCCAGAGAGTAACGCCCGTTTTTTGAAAGTGCAACTGTGTGGATCGCTTGCGGATTTTTTCGATGCGGCATAAATTGATTAGGCATGTAGATTTACCTCAACGCCTCCGGTTGCCGCCGGGGGCGTTTTCGTTTCAGGCATGGACTTCCCAGCGAAGGGAGACAAAGGGCAGCAGGTCGCCTTCGAGGCAGGCGCGTGCATCCTCGTAGGCGTCGATTTGTTGGCCTTCGTCGACGATGATTGCTCGCGGGGCTTGGCAGGGAACTGATAGTGCGCACCAGATGCCATCTGCCCATCGCATTACCATTACGTCCCGGTTAAGGCGTTTTTGCTCTGTGCGGTGGCGCTCGAAACGCTGCATACCTCGTGATGAGAACCCGACTTTTCTAAGTACAGAAAAGGGCTGCAAGATGGCCCTGTTGGCGACACGATTTTTCATGCTGCCACCTGATCGCGGGCAGCGATGCGTGCCCGTGTCCATGCCTGAACTTCCCCCAATACCCACGCAACCGGAGCACTTCGTGCATTGCTGTTACTCAGCTTTACCGGCAACGGGAATCCGCTTTCTGGTTGACGCATCAGCTTGTAGATAGTCGGGCGTGCGAGCCCTACGATTGAAATGACCTCGGGCATGCGGATGAGGGTCATGGAGGGATCATGCGAGGGAATTGCTTTTAATACGGTAGTCATAGCGAGCTAACCCTTTGTTAATTGAGACAACGGGTCATACGCTACGCAGGGGAGGGGGAGTGGACTGTGTCCGCTCCCTTTTTTATTTCAGAGGTCTAAGGCCCAGAGCGGCTAAGTGCTCTCGAATGGTTTTTTTCGTGCCGTTGCCTGCTTGGTCGAAAAGCAGATTGGTCAGTTCAGCATCGGACAGACTTCGTTTTTCACTTTTCCGGCCGCTAATGATTTGCTCTGCGGCTGCCTTAATTTTTGCCCGCCTATTCGTAGCGGAGGTCTGTATCGCTGAGTTGGGATTGCGGTTCCCATTACCTGCTTCCTGGCCCCTTCTCGTCGCCTTTGTCGACAAGGCATCGTCGAGAATTCGATGCATCAGGCTTGATGTATTGAAGCCTTTTTTAAACACATCAATCTGCTCCACTTGGCGATAAAGACTCGCCATCAACAACGCCTGGTTCGCCTCACCTAACAACGTAGCGAAGTCTTCTCGAGCTCGGATTTCGTTTCCGCTACTACGGTCCCGCTCTTTTTCGATCAGTGCAAGGTACTGGCGGGGTGAGTCGTGTCTCAGTTGCTCTATCAGGTCTGCATCAATGTCGTAGGTCGCGAGTTCAAGGTCGAATAGCCAATTTGCGAGCTTCTCAACGGCCTGCGTTCCAAGTACCAGGGCGTAGGTAGCCACGAGCTGTGAGTCTGCTGCGGAACGGCTGAGCCGAAGGAGTCCTCGAATCACGCTTGGCAATGAGCCTGCTTCCGCAGAGTCGGCATGGTCGTAGATGGCATCACGTACGGAGTAAAGGGTTCGTGTGATCGATTCTGCACCTGGGGAGTAGGAACCCTCCTCAAGCCAGAACGATGTGGCGGTGTTGATCAGATCGAAGGCACCTTTGAAGTGTTCTTTGAACTGCGGAAACAGAGCAAGATTGCGAACGGCTGCCTCGACGTCGTCCTGATCCCACACCATGCACGTTACGTCGAAACCTGCGATTTCGAGTTCGAGCTCTTCTGCCTCGATGCCCCGCTCAAAGTCCATCTAAATCTCCCCGCCGCCCCGAAGCCGGTAGGCTGTTACAGCGATTCGCAAACGGAAACGCCGATGCCAGCAGGGTTGCGGGTGCGGCCTTTCTGTAACACGACTGCTCGATGTAACACGTGGTGCTCAGAAGCTTTGCAGTGCGTGTAACGCTCAATATGTTTAATAAATACAATGGGTTATTGGTAGTCGTAACACGCGTAACACCCGTAACACGATTTTTGAGGGGGTGTAGGGTTAACGCCTTCACACGGCCTTCCCAAACTGGCCTTGCACTACATTTCCGGCCACTAGAGAATCAAGATGATCGGCGTACCATTGCATCATTTTTACACGTTGCTCAAAGTATTGAGCCTTGTTGTATACCCCCGAAATGCCTTCCTCTTTGTGAGCCAGCTGCGCTTCAACATGTTCCTTCGGCCAGCCATGCTCTCTAAGTAACGTGCTCGCGGTGTGTCGAGTGCCGTGGCCTACGAGACGACCTTTGTAGCCGATGGTTGCGAAGACTTTGTTGATTGTGTTTTCGCTGATGGTTGGGTTCTTCGCTCCTACACCGGGGAAAAGCCAACGACTCCGCCCCGTTAAACTGTGCAGATCCCTCAAAGCTGTAACTGCTTGATGGGGAAGGGGGCATACAAAATCCCGGCGCATCTTCATCTTGGCAGCAGGCGTCGTCCAAATTGCCTTCTCAAGGTCGAACTCTTTCCATTCAGCCAAGCGAACCATGCCTGGTCGGGAAGCCGTCCAGATACAAAGCCATGCGGCGGTGCGTGCCGTCAGTCTGCTCGGAGTGTTTTTGAGTGCTTGGAGGAACTCAGCCAGTTCAGGCTCTAGCAAGTGTGGATGCTGCTGAGTCTTGGGTGCCTGGGCGGCAATATCGCGAAGGCGGCTACCTGGATCGTTTTCGGTGAGTCCTAAACCAATCGCTCTGCCGAAGATTTGGTTGATCCAGGTGCGGCACTTTTCTGCCACGTTGTGAGCGTCTCTGGCTTCGAGGGATGCCTGGAGATCTGCACAGTCGGTACGGGTGATTTCGTCGAGGGGCTTATCTCCCAATGCTGGGAGTATGTCCTTGTCGAGGTAGGTGCGAATTTTGTGAAGGGTGGAGGGTGCGAGGCCCTTTTCTTCCTTGGCCTTGAGCCAAGCTTCAGCAGCAGCTCTAAACGTTCGGGCCTTGGCCGCATCGATTGCAGCTTTAGCGGATCGTTTCTGCTCAAGGGGATCGGCGCCGCTACTCACTACTTTGCGTAGATCGGCAGCTTTGTCTCTTGCCAGCGCACCACTGACCTCTGGGTAACCCCCGAGCCCCATCCAAGCCCAATTGCCTGCCGGACGTTTGTAGCGGAGCTGCCAGGATTTACCACCATCAGGTTTGACCCTGAAGTAGAGGCCGTTTCCGTCTAGCTCCCGGTATTCCTTTGACTCCGGCTCCAGCCCTGCAAGCGTCGTATCGGCGAGAGGGCGGCGCTTGATATCTGCGCGCTTCATCCTTGTATCCCAAAGTTAGGTATTTTTCTCAGGATACAAGCAGGGATACAGGGATACAACGGATAAGGGGATACAGAGGTAGATAGCCAGACACAAAAAAACCGGCTCAAGTGGCCGGTTTCTCTGCTGCTGAGAGTCTGGTAGAGACTTTCAGATACTGCTATATGGTGCCCCGAGGGAGACTCGAACTCCCACTCCTTTCGAAAACGGATTTTGAATCCGCCGCGTCTACCAATTCCGCCATCAGGGCTCAATGGCGGCGAAGTATAGAGAGGTGATTACCGTTGGTCAATCACGTTTCATGGTCTATTTTCACTATTTCCGCTAGACTTCCCGGCCCTGCTAGACGAACCCCATCATGCGCGTTGCTGACTTTACTTTTGAACTCCCGGATTCGCTGATCGCCCGCCACCCTTTGGCCGAGCGTCGCGCCAGCCGACTGTTGACCCTGGACGGGGTCAGCGGTGCCCTTGCACACCGTCAATTCACTGATTTGCTTGAGCATTTGCGCCCAGGCGATTTGATGGTCTTCAACAATACCCGGGTGATTCCGGCGCGGCTGTTTGGCCAGAAAGCTTCCGGCGGCAAGCTGGAAATTCTCGTCGAGCGGGTGCTGGACAGCCATCGTGTGCTGGCCCATGTGCGCTCCAGCAAGTCGCCGAAACCGGGGTCGAGCATTCTGATTGATGGCGGTGGCGAGGCCGAGATGGTCGCGCGCCATGACGCGCTGTTCGAGCTCAAGTTTGCCGAGGAAGTGCTGCCGCTGCTGGAGCGTGTCGGCCATATGCCGTTGCCTCCTTATATAGACCGTCCCGATGAAGACTCGGACCGCGAGCGCTATCAGACGGTTTACTCCGAACGCCTCGGCGCCGTCGCCGCGCCGACGGCCGGGTTGCATTTTGACCAGCCGCTGCTGGATGCGATTGCCGCCAAGGGTGTCGAGACTGCCTATGTGACCCTGCACGTGGGGGCCGGGACGTTTCAGCCGGTGCGTGTGGAGAACATCGAAGATCACCATATGCACAGCGAATGGCTGGAAGTCAGCCAGGCCGTGGTGGACGCGGTCAACGCCTGCAAGGCGCGCGGTGGGCGGGTGGTCGCAGTGGGCACCACCAGCGTGCGCTCCCTGGAGAGCGCGGCGCGCGATGGCGTGCTCAAGCCGTTCAGTGGCGACACCGACATCTTTATTTATCCAGGCCGGCCGTTTCATGTGGTCGACTGCCTGGTCACCAACTTCCATTTGCCGGAATCCACGCTGTTGATGCTGGTGTCGGCCTTCGCGGGTTATCCCGAAACAATGGCCGCGTATAACGCAGCCATTGACAATGGATACCGCTTTTTCAGCTACGGTGATGCGATGTTTATCACCCGTAATCCGGCGCCGCGCGGCCCAGAGGAACAACTATGAGTCGTATGTCGTTTGAATTATTGGCCACCGACGGCAAGGCCCGTCGCGGCCGCCTGACCTTCCCTCGCGGTACCGTGGAGACCCCGGCGTTCATGCCGGTCGGCACCTACGGCACGGTCAAGGGCATGCTGCCGCGTGACATCGTCGCCACCGGCGCCGAGATCATCCTTGGCAACACCTTCCACCTGTGGCTGCGCCCGGGCACGGAAGTGATCAAGAAGCACGGCGACCTGCATGACTTCATGAAGTGGCAAGGCCCGATCCTGACTGACTCCGGTGGTTTCCAGGTGTTCAGCCTGGGCGCCATGCGCAAGATCAAGGAGGAGGGCGTGACCTTTGCCTCGCCGGTGGACGGTTCCAAGGTGTTCATGGGCCCGGAAGAGTCGATGCAGGTCCAGCGCGACCTGGGCTCCGACATTGTGATGATTTTTGACGAGTGCACGCCGTACCCGGCCGATGAAGACGTGGCGCGGATCTCCATGGAGCTGTCGTTGCGCTGGGCCCAGCGCTCGAAGAATGCCCACGGCGACAACACGGCGGCGTTGTTCGGTATCGTTCAGGGCGGTATGCACGAAAGCCTGCGCAAGCGCTCGCTGGAAGGCCTGGACAAGATCGGCTTCGACGGCCTGGCCATTGGCGGTCTGTCGGTGGGCGAGCCCAAGCATGAAATGATCAAGGTGCTGGACTACCTGCCAGGCCTGATGCCTTCTGACAAACCTCGTTACCTTATGGGCGTTGGCAAACCAGAGGATCTCGTAGAGGGTGTGCGCCGCGGTGTGGACATGTTCGATTGCGTGATGCCAACCCGTAATGCCCGCAATGGGCATCTGTTCATTGATACAGGCGTGCTGAAGATCCGTAACGCGTTCCATCGCCATGATGATTCGCCGCTGGATCCCACCTGTGATTGCTACACCTGCCAGAACTTCTCCCGTGCTTATCTGCACCATCTGGACAAATGCGGGGAAATGCTGGGTAGCATGTTGAATACCATCCACAATTTGCGTCACTACCAAGTCCTGATGGCTGGTTTGCGCGAGGCTATTCAACAGGGTACATTGGCCGCCTTTGTCGATGCCTTCTATGCCAAGCGCGGGCTGCCCGTGCCGCCCTTGGACTGAGTTTCCCGACCCTAAGATTCACTATTTGCAACTGGAGTGCTAAATGAGCTTTTTTATCTCTAACGCTATGGCTGACGCCGCTGCACCGGCCGCTGCCGGTCCTATGGGCGGTGGTTTCGAGTGGATTTTCCTGGTCGGCTTCCTGGTCATCTTCTACCTGATGATCTGGCGCCCACAGGCCAAGCGCGCCAAAGAGCAGAAAAACCTGCTGGGTAGCCTGCAAAAAGGCGACGAAGTGGTCACCACCGGCGGTATCGCTGGCAAGATCACCAAGGTTTCCGATGCTTTCGTGGTACTGGAAGTCTCCGACACCGTTGAAATGAAGTTCCAGAAAGGCGCCATCGCCGCCACGCTGCCAAAAGGCACGCTCAAAGCGATCTGAGTAACAACTTTTACCAATCGACGGGGCGCGCAAGGCGCCCCGCGTCATAAGCGGGCGGCGTGATGCTGAACAAATACCCTCTGTGGAAATACGTACTGATCCTGGCGGTGCTGGCGATCGGCTTTATTTATTCCGCTCCCAATCTCTATCCTGATGACCCGGCGATCCAGATCACCGGTGCCAGCACTTCGCTGCAGGTCAATCAGGCTGACCTGGACCGTGCGAGCAAGGCGCTCATCGACGCGGGTATCCAGGTTAAAGCGGCAACATTGGCAGCTGATGCGAAGGGCGGTTTGCTGCGCCTGACCAAGCAAGAAGACCAATTGCCGGCCAAGGATGTCGTGCGCAAGGTCATGGGTGATGACTACGTCGTTGCACTGAACCTGGCTCAGACCACGCCAAAATGGTTGAGCAGCATTGGCGCGCATCCCATGAAGCTGGGTCTGGACTTGTCCGGTGGTGTGCACTTCCTGTTGGAAGTGGACATGGACAAAGCCCTCGACGCACGCATGAAAGTCTACGAAGGCGATGTGAAGAGCCTGCTGCGTAAAGAGCGCCTGCGTTATCGCAGCCTGCCGCAGCTCAATGGTGCCATCCAGCTGGGTTTTGCTGACGAAGCAAGCCGCGAACAGGCCCGTGCACTGATCCGCAAAAGCTTCAACGATTTCGACATTGTTCCGGCCGACCTCAATGGTCAGGCGGTACTGCGTCTGGCGATGACCCCGGCCAAGCTGGCGGAAATCCGTGAATACTCCATCAAGCAGAACTTGACCACGGTACGTAACCGCGTCAACGAGCTGGGTGTGGCCGAGCCTCTGGTTCAGCGCCAGGGTGCCAACCGCATCGTGGTTGAGCTGCCGGGCGTGCAGGATACTGCTGAAGCCAAGCGCATCCTCGGCAAGACTGCCAACCTGGAGTTCCGCCTGGCGGCCGAGCCGGGTGCTTCCAAGGCAACTTCCGAAACCTTCGAGTTCCGCGAGGGCAACCGCCCGGCCGCGCAGATCGAGCGTAGCCTGATCATCACCGGTGACCAGGTGACGGATGCCAAGGCTGGTTTCGGCGAGCACGGCACGCCTGAAGTGAACATCCGTCTGGATGGTCATGGTGGCGAACTGATGAACCGCGCCACGCGCAGCAACGTCGGTCGCAGCATGGCGGTGATCTTCATCGAGCAACGCCCGGTGACCACCTACACCAAGCAAATGGTCAATGGCGTCGAGAAAGACGTGGCGGTACAGACCTTCAAGGAAGAGAAGAAGATCATCAGCCTGGCGACCATCCAGTCGCCTCTGGGTGCTCAATTCCGCATCACCGGCCTGAACGGCCAGGGTGAGTCTTCCGAACTGGCGCTGCTGTTGCGTGCCGGTGGCCTGGCCGCACCGATGTACTTCGCCGAGGAGCGCACCATTGGCCCAAGCCTGGGTGCTGACAACATCACCAAGGGTGTCGATGCAGCGCTGTGGGGCATGCTGTTCGTTTCGCTGTTCATCATTGCCATCTACCGCTTCTTCGGCGTCATCGCCACCGTAGCCCTGGCGGGCAACATGGTGATGCTGCTGGCCCTGATGTCGCTGCTGGGGGCTACACTGACCCTGCCGGGTATCGCCGGTATCGTGCTGACCATGGGTATGGCGGTAGACGCCAACGTGCTGATCTTCTCGCGGATTCGTGAAGAGATCGCGGCGGGCATGAGCGTGCAGCGGGCAATCAACGAAGGCTTCGGCCGGGCATTTACCGCGATTCTCGACTCCAACCTGACCACATTGCTGGTCGGCGGGATTCTCTTTGCCATGGGCACCGGCCCGGTCAAGGGTTTTGCGGTGACCATGTCCCTCGGTATCTTTACCTCGATGTTCACGGCCATTTTGGTGACCCGCGCAATGGTCAACCTGATCTTTGGCGGGCGTGACTTCAAGAAGTTGTGGATTTAAGGGGCTGCCATGTTACGTACAATCAACTTCATGGGCGTTCGCAACGTTGCGTTCGGCGTCACTGTGCTCCTTACCGTCCTGGCGCTGTTCAGCTGGTTCCATAAGGGGTTGAACTACGGCCTGGACTTCACCGGCGGTACGCTCATCGAGCTGACCTACGAGAAACCGGCCGACGTCACCAAGGTGCGTGCCCAGCTAAACGAGGCCGGGTATAACGAGGCGATCGTGCAGAGCTTTGGTGCGACCACCGACCTGCTGGTGCGGATGCCCGGTGAAGACCCGCAACTGGGTCACCAGGTGGCCGAGGCCTTGCTCAAGGTCGGTGGCGACAACCCGGCTTCGGTCAAGCGCGTCGAGTTCGTCGGCCCGCAGGTGGGTGAAGAGCTGCGCGACCAGGGCGGCCTCGGCATGCTGATGGCGCTGGCCGGCATCATGGTCTACCTGGCGTTCCGCTTTCAGTGGAAGTTTGGCGTCGGTGCCATTGTCTCGCTGATCCACGACGTGATCGTGACCGTGGGTATCCTGGCGTACTTCCAGATCACCTTCGACCTGACGGTATTGGCGGCGGTGCTGGCGATCATTGGTTACTCTTTGAACGACACCATCGTGGTATTCGACCGGGTTCGCGAGAACTTCCGGGTGCTGCGCAAGGCGACGTTGATCGAGAACATCAACATCTCCACCACCCAGACCCTGCTGCGTACCATGGCGACGTCGATCTCCACCTTGCTGGCGATTGCCGCACTGATGATCTTCGGTGGCGACAACCTGTGGGGCTTCTCCCTGGCGCTGTTCATCGGCGTCCTGGCAGGCACCTACTCGTCGATCTACATCGCCAACGTGGTGCTGATCTGGCTGAACCTCAACAGCGAAGACCTGATTCCTCCTGTTGCGACAGACAAGGAGATCGACGACCGCCCTTGATGGGTGCTTGTTGATCGGCTGTTACAAAGAAGGCGCGAGTATTGAACTCGCGCCTTTTTTTTTGCTCCAAGGCTGGGTATAGCGCGGACGTTTCAGTCCGCTTGTGATGGTCAGGAGGTTCACGTGAACAAGTCGTTACTGGTTGGTGCGGTATTGGGTGCTGTCGGTGTGACTGCCGGGGGTGCTGTCGCCACCTACAGCCTGGTAAAAAGCGGCCCTGAGTATGCGCAAGTGCTGGCAGTGCAGCCGGTCAAGACCCAGATCAAAACCCCGCGTGAGGTCTGCAAGGACGTCACCGTAACCCGGCAGCGTCCGGTGCAGGATCAGCATCAAATCGCCGGTACCGTGGTCGGCGCCCTGGCAGGTGGCCTCCTGGGTAACCAGATCGGTGGCGGTACAGGCAAGAAGATTGCCACCGTAGCCGGCGCAGTCGGTGGTGGTTATGCCGGTAACAAGGTTCAGGAAGGCATGCAGAACCGTGATACCTACACCACCACCCAGACGCGCTGTAATACCGTCAACGACATTAGCGACAAGGTTGTCGGGTATGACGTGCGTTACAACCTGGATGGCAAGGAAGGATCGGTGCGCATGGAGCGCGATCCGGGTAGCCAGATCCCAGTGGATAAAGAAGGGCGTTTGATTTTGGGCCAAAATCAACAGTAATCCCAAGCCTGGCGCAGCTCAAAATGTGGGAGCGGGCTTGCCCGCGATGGCGGTGAATCAGTCAAATGTGTCTAACCAGGCACTCCGCTATCGCGGGCAAGCCCGCTCCCACATTTGATTTGTGTTGTCGCTGAAAGCGAGGCATGCCCAAATCCCAGGCATAAAAAAAGCACCCCGAGGGGTGCTTTTTTGTGCTCGCTCGCTTAACGCTTCAGCGAAGCCGGCAGGTGCGGCTGGATCGCCGTCAGGACTGCCTTGAAGCATTTGGTGTTGCCTGCTACCACGTGACCCTTCTCCAGGAAGTCGTGACCGCCGGTGAAGTCGCTCACCAGGCCGCCGGCTTCTTGAATCAGCAGGGCGCCTGCGGCCATGTCCCACTCGGACAGGCCCGACTCCCAGAACGCATCAAAACGACCGGCGGCAACGTATGCCAGGTCCAGGCTGGCGGCGCCGGCGCGGCGGATGCCGGCGGTCTGGCCAACCAGGGCGCGGAACATGCCCAGGTAGTTTTCCAGGTTGTCCATCTGGTCGTCACGGAACGGGAAGCCGGTGCCCAGCAGGGCGCCGTCCAGGCTGGTGCGACCGCTGACACGCAGGCGACGACCGTTCAACTGGGCGCCACGGCCACGGCTGGCGGTGAATTCTTCCTGGCGAACCGGGTCCAGCACGACGGCGTGTTCCAGGCGGCCACGGTATTTGCAGGCAATGCTCACGGCAAAGTGTGGGATGCCGCGCAGGAAGTTGGTGGTGCCGTCCAGTGGGTCGATGATCCACAGGTAGTCTTCGCCTTCGCCGCTACCTTTGTGCAGGCCGGTTTCTTCACCGAGGATGCCGTGGGTAGGGTAGGCCTTGCGCAGGGCGTCGATGATTTTCTGTTCGGCGGCGCGATCCACCTCGGATACATAATCCTTGGCGTCTTTTTCGTCGACCTTGATGGTATCCAGGCGCTCGATGGAGCGGAAGATCAATTCACTGGCGCTGCGGGCGGCGCGCAGCGCGATATTCAGCATGGGCTGCATGGATGTGTCACCTAAGGTTGTTAAAGAAAGCCGGGCATTCTAGCAGAAACTTTCTTCAGGTGAAGGACGACGTTCGCTTTCATGGCATAACCTTAGGCTGTTCTGTAATATTTCCCCCCCTTTCCCATGTCCGAGAGCGCCTCCCTTGCTGCAAAACATTCGTGTCGTCCTCGTCAATACCAGTCACCCCGGCAATATCGGCGGGGTGGCGCGGGCCATGAAAAACATGGGGCTGACGCGCCTGGTGCTGGTGGAGCCACGGGTGTTCCCGCACCACGAAGCCGACGCTCGTGCCTCAGGCGCCAATGACATCCTGGAAAAAGCCCAGGTCGTCGCCACCCTGGAAGACGCCCTGGTCGGTTGCAACCTGGTGCTCGGCACCAGTGCTCGTGACCGGCGCATCCCCTGGCCGCTGCTCGATCCCCGCGAGTGCGGGACCAAAGTGGTCGAAGAGGCTGCTGGCGGTGCTGAAATCGCTCTGGTATTTGGCCGTGAAGACTCCGGCCTGACCAATGACGAGCTGCAGCGATGTCATTATCACGTGCACATTCCATCAGACCCTGAATTCAGCTCGCTGAACCTCGGGGCAGCCGTGCAGGTGTTGAGTTATGAAGTGCGCATGGCCTGGCTGGCAGCACAAGGCCAGCCGAGCAAGATGGAGAAGGATGAGGTTGCATCCACCAAAAGTGGTGAATTGGCCACGATGGATGAGCTGGAGCGGTTCTATGAACACCTGGAGCAAACCCTGGTGGCCATCGAATTCCTTGATCCGGAAAAGCCGCGGCACTTGATGGCGCGCCTACGCCGGCTGTATGGGCGCAGCTCGGTCAGCCGGGCAGAGATGAATATATTGCGTGGCATCCTCACGGAAACCCAGAAAGCGGCCCGTGGCGAGCTTCTTAAGCGGAAGGATTAAAAATGTTCGAGCGTTTGCGAGAAGATATCCAGAGTGTTTTCCACCGTGACCCGGCGGCGCGCAACGCCTTTGAAGTGCTGACCTGCTACCCGGGTATGCACGCGATCTGGATTCACCGCTTGTCCGGTGCCTTGTGGGGCATGGGCTGGAAGTGGCTGGCGCGGCTGGTGTCGAACTTTGGTCGCTGGCTGACCGGGATCGAGATTCATCCAGGGGCCAAGGTCGGTCGTCGCTTCTTCATCGATCACGGCATGGGCATCGTTATTGGTGAGACCGCCGAAATTGGTGATGACGTGACCCTGTATCAAGGCGTGACGCTGGGCGGTACCACCTGGAACAAGGGTAAGCGTCACCCAACCCTGGAAAACGGCGTAGTGGTGGGGGCGGGCGCCAAGGTGCTGGGGCCGTTTACCGTGGGTGCCGGTGCCAAGGTTGGTTCCAATGCGGTGGTGACCAAGGCGGTGCCTCCGGGCGCAACCGTGGTGGGCATTCCTGGGCGGATCATCGTCAAGCCGGAAGTCGGCGATGAGCAGGAGGCCAAGCGCAAGGCCATGGCCGAGAAGATTGGCTTCGACGCCTATGGCGTCAGCGAAGACATGCCGGACCCAGTGGCTCGCGCCATCGGCCAGTTGCTCGACCACCTGCAGGCGGTGGATGGCAAGCTGGATGGCATGTGCGGCGCGCTGAAGGATCTGGGTAGTCCTTACTGTGCGAAAGATCTCCCTGAGTTGCGCGAAGAGGACTTCGCCGAGATCAAGGATGAGGCCGGTGCCACCAAGGCTGGTTAGGTTTTAAGTCCGATAAAATGCCCTTTGGGAGCTGGCGTGCCTGCGATAGCAGTCTGCCAGTCACCCCTTGGGCTGCTGATCCACCCCTATCGCAGGCAAGCCAGCTCCCCCATTTGATCTCCATTGGTCTTGAGATTGAGCCCTGGCCCTGTTCCTGCTGTTCGATCCCACCCCATCCTGCTATGATTCGCGCGCCCTTTTTACGGGTATTCCTGACTAAAGTACTAGGTCTTATAGTTGACTTAAATACTCGGGAATCGCATACTTGCTCCCATTCTGAAACACCTTGGTACTTGTCCATGAGACTGACTACAAAAGGCCGATATGCGGTGACCGCCATGCTCGATCTGGCCCTGCACGCGCAAAACGGGCCGGTGTCCCTGGCCGATATCTCCGAGCGCCAAGGCATTTCCCTGTCTTACCTTGAGCAGCTGTTCGCCAAGCTGCGCCGCAGCAACCTGGTTTCCAGTGTGCGTGGCCCGGGTGGCGGATATCAGTTGTCCCGCGATATGCAGGGCATCCAGGTGGCCCAGGTGATCGACGCGGTCAATGAGTCCGTCGATGCTACCAAGTGCCAGGGGCTGGGTGATTGCCATGCCGGCGACACCTGTCTGACACACCACTTGTGGTGTGACCTGAGCCTGCAGATCCATGAGTTTTTGAGTGGTATCAGCTTGGCTGATCTTGTGACTCGCCGTGAGGTGCAGGAAGTAGCCCAGCGTCAGGACCAGCGCCGATGCAACACCAAGGTGCCGCGTCTGGACAAGATTGAAGCGTCCGCCGTCGAGTGACAGCCGAAGAGCTAACGGCACGCCAGCCAGCCTGATTTAGGAGAAAGTCCATGAAATTGCCGATTTACCTTGATTACTCAGCGACCACCCCGGTTGATCCGCGTGTCGCGCAAAAGATGAGCGAATGCCTGCTGGTTGACGGAAACTTCGGCAACCCGGCTTCTCGTTCCCACGTTTTCGGCTGGAAGGCCGAGGAAGCGGTGGAAAACGCTCGTCGCCAGGTCGCCGACCTGGTCAATGCCGACCCGCGTGAAATCGTCTGGACCTCCGGTGCCACCGAGTCCGACAACCTGGCAATCAAGGGCGCCGCGCATTTCTATGCGACCAAGGGCAAGCACCTGATCACCACCAAGATTGAGCACAAGGCTGTCCTCGACACCATGCGCCAACTGGAGCGTGAAGGTTTCGAGGTTACTTACCTCGAGCCCACCACCGACGGTATCGTCACCCCGGCAATGATCGAAGCCGCGATGCGTGAAGACACCATCCTGGTTTCCGTGATCCACGTGAACAACGAAATCGGCACCATCAACGACATCGCCGCCATCGGCGAGCTGACCCGCTCCAAAGGCGTGTTGCTGCATGTCGATGCTGCCCAGTCCACCGGCAAGGTCGATATCGACCTGTCCAAGCTGAAAGTCGACCTGATGTCGTTCTCGGCCCACAAGACCTACGGCCCTAAAGGCATTGGCGCGCTGTACGTGAGCCGCAAGCCTCGCGTCCGTATCGAAGCCACCATGCACGGCGGCGGTCACGAGCGCGGCATGCGCTCGGGCACCCTGGCGACCCATCAGATCGTCGGCATGGGCGAAGCCTTCCGTGTAGCCAAAGAAGACATGGCTGCCGAAAACGTGCGCATCAAGGCTCTCAGCGATCGCTTCTACAAGCAGGTCGAGAACCTTGAAGAGCTGTACATCAACGGCAGCATGACCGCCCGTGTACCGCACAACCTGAATTTGAGCTTCAACTACGTCGAGGGCGAGTCGCTGATCATGGCGCTCAAGGATCTGGCGGTTTCGTCCGGTTCGGCCTGCACCTCGGCTTCCCTTGAGCCTTCCTACGTCCTGCGCGCCCTGGGCCGCAACGACGAGTTGGCGCACAGCTCGATCCGCTTTACGTTCGGCCGTTTCACCACCGAAGAAGAAGTCGACTACGCAGCGCAGAAAGTCTGCGAAGCGGTCACCAAGCTGCGCACTCTGTCGCCGCTGTGGGACATGTACAAAGACGGTGTCGATATTTCCAAGATCGAGTGGGCGGCACACTAAATATAGAAGCCGCCACCCAAGCTCTGTAGGAACGTGGCGGAAAACGCAGGCGTTTCTACAGGGTTCCAGAGCGGCCCTGATGAGTGAGGATTCAGTACCATGGCTTACAGCGAAAAGGTCATCGACCACTACGAAAACCCGCGCAACGTCGGCAAGATGGACGCGGAAGATCCTGATGTGGGCACCGGCATGGTCGGCGCTCCAGCGTGCGGCGACGTTATGCGCCTGCAGATCAAGGTCAACGACGCTGGCGTTATTGAAGACGCCAAGTTCAAGACCTACGGCTGCGGTTCAGCCATCGCCTCCAGTTCCCTGGCGACCGAATGGATGAAAGGCAAGACCCTGGATGAGGCTGTCACTATCAGCAACACCCAGTTGGCCGAAGAACTGGCCCTGCCGCCCGTGAAAATTCACTGCTCGGTACTTGCAGAGGACGCCATCAAGGCGGCCGTTCGCGATTACAAGCAGAAGAAAGGCTTGATCTAAGCATTTGGCGACGAGTAAGGAGTCAACGATGGCTATCAGCATGACAGAAGCGGCTGCGCGGCACGTGCGACGCTCCCTGGATGGGCGCGGTAAAGGTGAGGGGATTCGTCTGGGTGTGCGCACCACAGGCTGTTCCGGCCTTGCCTACGTGCTGGAGTTCGTCGACGAGGTGGTTGCGGAAGATCAGGTGTTCGAAAGTCACGGCGAGAAAGTGATCATCGACCCGAAAAGCCTGACCTACCTGGACGGCACCGAACTCGATTTCGTCAAGGAAGGGTTGAACGAAGGCTTCAAGTTCAACAACCCCAACGTACGCGGTGAGTGTGGCTGCGGCGAAAGCTTCAACATCTGAGGCTATTTGTGGGTACTCCTTGTCATTTCGCTTTATTCGAGCTGCAGCCGAGCTTTCGGCTGGACCTCGAGCAGCTTGCCACGCGCTACCGTGAATTGGCGCGTGGGGTGCATCCGGATCGCTTTGCCGACGCTTCCGAGCGTGAGCAGCGCCTGGCGCTGGAGCAGTCAGCCAGCCTCAACGAAGCCTATCAGACGCTCAAAAGCCCTCCCAAACGCGCGCGCTACCTGCTCGCCATGGGTGGTGGCGAAATGCCGCTGGAAGTCACGGTCCATGACCCTGATTTCCTGATGCAGCAGATGCAGTGGCGTGAAGAGCTTGAAGACTTGCAGGACGAGGCCGATCTGGCTGGCGTCGCGGTCTTCAAGCGGCGTCTGAAAGTGGCCCAGGATGAACTCAACGAAAGCTTCGCAGCCTGTTGGGACGATGCAGCGCAACGTGAACAGGCCGAACGCCTGATGCGGCGCATGCAGTTCCTCGACAAGCTCACTTACGAAGTGCGCCAGCTAGAAGAGCGCCTCGACGATTAACCCAGTGCTGCACAGATTGCACGCCTGATAGACAGATAAGACCTGATTACCATGGCTCTACTGCAGATCGCCGAACCCGGCCAAAGTCCTCAACCGCACCAGCGTCGCCTGGCGGTTGGCATCGACTTGGGTACTACCAATTCACTGGTCGCCGCACTGCGCAGCGGTCTCTCCGAGCCGCTGCCCGATGCTGATGGCCAGGTCATCCTGCCATCCGCCGTGCGCTATCACGCCGACCGCATCGAAGTGGGCGAGTCCGCTCGGCTGGCGGCGTCTGCCGACCCGCTGAACACCATACTGTCGGTCAAGCGCTTGATGGGTCGTGGGCTGTCCGACGTCAAGCAATTGGGTGACCAGCTGCCGTACCGCTTTGTCGGCGGCGAATCCCATATGCCGTTCATCGACACCGTGCAGGGGCCGAAAAGCCCGGTGGAAGTGTCGGCCGATATCCTCAAGGTGCTGCGCCAGCGTGCAGAAACTACCTTGGGTGGCGAATTGGTCGGCGCGGTCATCACGGTCCCGGCTTATTTTGATGACGCCCAGCGCCAAGCCACCAAGGATGCGGCGAAACTCGCCGGTCTGAACGTGCTGCGCCTGCTCAACGAGCCGACGGCGGCAGCTGTGGCCTATGGCCTGGATCAGCACGCTGAAGGCCTGGTTGCTATCTATGACCTGGGCGGCGGCACCTTTGATATTTCGATTCTGCGCCTGACTGGCGGTGTGTTTGAAGTGCTGGCCACCGGTGGCGACAGTGCCCTGGGTGGGGATGACTTCGACCACGCCATTGCCGGTTGGATGATCACCAGTGCCGGTTTGTCCGCCGACCTGGATCCGGGCGAGCAGCGTAACCTGCTGCAAACCGCCTGCGCCGCCAAGGAAGCGCTGACTGACGCCGCATCTGTTGAAGTTTCCTACGGCTCCTGGTCGGCCCAACTGACCCGTGAAGCCTTTGATGCGCTGATCGAGCCAATGGTCGCCCGTAGTCTGAAGGCTTGCCGTCGCGCCGTACGTGATTCCGGCATCGAGCTGGAAGAAGTTGGCGCGGTGGTCATGGTCGGCGGTTCGACCCGTGTGCCACGGGTTCGCGAAGCGGTAGCCGACGCCTTCGGCCGCCAGCCGCTGACCGAAATCGACCCGGATCAGGTGGTGGCCATCGGTGCCGCGATCCAGGCCGATACCCTGGCCGGCAACAAGCGCGATGGCGGCGAGTTGTTGCTGCTTGATGTGATTCCGTTGTCCCTGGGCCTGGAAACCATGGGCGGCCTGATGGAGAAGGTGATTCCGCGCAACACCACCATTCCCGTCGCCCGCGCCCAAGACTTCACCACTTATAAAGATGGCCAGACGGCCATGATGATTCATGTGCTGCAAGGCGAGCGCGAGCTGATCAGCGACTGCCGCTCCCTGGCGCGTTTTGAATTGCGCGGTATCCCGGCCATGGTCGCGGGTGCGGCGAAGATCCGCGTGACGTTCCAGGTTGACGCCGACGGCCTGCTCAGCGTGGCAGCACGCGAGCTGGGTTCGGGCGTTGAGGCGAGCATCCAGGTCAAGCCGTCCTACGGCCTGACTGACGGCGAAATCGCCAAGATGCTCAAGGATTCGTTCCAGTACGCCGGTGATGACAAGGTCGCCCGGGTGTTGCGTGAGCAGCAAGTCGATGCCCAGCGCCTGCTTGAAGCGGTGCAGGGCGCCCTTGAGGCCGACGGCGAGCGCCTGCTGGATGCTGAAGAGCGTCTGGTCATCGACCTGCAGATGCAGGAACTGGCCCAATTGATGAAAGGCACCGATGGCTATGCCATCGAACAACAGACCAAGCGCCTTTCACAAGTAACCGATGCCTTTGCCGCCCGTCGTATGAACCAGACGGTGAAAGCCGCCCTGGCGGGACGCAACCTGAATGAAATCGAGGAATAACTGATGCCACAGGTCATTTTTCTGCCACACGCCGAGCATTGCCCGGACGGTATGGTCGTGGAGGCTGAGACCGGCAAGTCCATTCTCGAAGTTGCCCATGACAACCATATCGAGATCGAGAGTGCGTGTGGTGGTGTTAACGCCTGCACCACCTGTCACTGCATTATCCGCGAAGGTTTCAACAGTCTCGAAGAGGCTGATGAGCTGGAAGAGGACTATCTTGATAGGGCGTGGGGCCTGGAACCGACTTCGCGCCTGAGCTGTCAGGCCAAGGTGGGGACAGAAGACCTCACCGTCGAAATTCCGAAGTATTCGCTCAACCATGCCGCCGAAGCGCCGCACTGATTCAAGGAAGTGTCATGAGTCTTAAATGGGTTGATGTGCAAGAAATCGCTATTCTGCTGGCCGACGGCCATCCGGATACGGATCCCTATTCGGTGAACTTTGTAGCTTTGCGTGACATGGTCATGGCTTTGCCAGGGTTCGAAGACGAGCGGGATCGTGGTGGTGAAAAGGTTCTCGAAGCGATCCAGACTGCCTGGAAAGAAGAACAGGACTGAAGCCTCCCTTACGCAGTTAGGCAATACCCAAGAACCCGCGTATAATTCGCGGGTTTAATTTTTCGCAAATTACCGTTTCTGGAGTTACACCATGGCTGTTCAACGTACTTTCTCCATCATCAAGCCTGACGCTGTTGCAAAAAACGTCATCGGCGAGATCACCACTCGTTTCGAAAAAGCCGGCCTGAAGGTTGTAGCTTCGAAACTCAAGCAACTGTCCAAGGCTGAAGCTGAAGGCTTCTACGCTGAGCACAGCGCTCGTGGTTTCTTCGGTGACCTGGTTGCCTTCATGATCTCCGGTCCTGTTGTTGTTCAGGTTCTGGAAGGCGAAAACGCTATCGCTCTGAACCGTGAGCTGATGGGCGCTACCAACCCTAAAGAAGCAGCTGCCGGCACTATCCGTGCTGACTTCGCTGATTCCATCGACGCCAACGCTGTACACGGTTCGGACTCCGAAGCCGCTGCTGCTCGCGAAATTTCGTACTTCTTCGCAGCTACTGAAGTAACCACTCGCTAAGCATTGGCTTAAGAGTGAAGGTGAATCCATGACTACATCGACTGTAAAAACCAACCTGCTGGGTCTGACTCAACAGGAAATGGAAAAATTCTTCGACTCAATCGGGGAGAAGCGTTTCCGTGCCGGTCAGGTAATGAAGTGGATTCACCACTTTGGCGTCGACGATTTCGACGCCATGACGAACGTCAGCAAGGCCCTGCGCGACAAGCTCAAGGCGATTGCTGAGGTCCGTGGTCCTGAAGTGGTCAGCGAGGACATCTCCAGCGACGGCACCCGTAAGTGGGTGGTGCGCGTGGCGTCCGGCAGCTGCGTCGAGACCGTCTACATTCCCCAGGGCAAACGTGGCACCTTGTGCGTTTCGTCCCAGGCAGGCTGTGCCCTGGATTGCAGTTTCTGCTCCACCGGCAAGCAAGGCTTCAATAGCAACCTCACCGCCGCCGAAGTCATTGGCCAGGTGTGGATTGCCAACAAATCCTTTGGCAGCGTCCCGGCGACCGTCGACCGTGCCATCACCAACGTGGTGATGATGGGCATGGGTGAGCCGCTGCTGAACTTCGACAACGTGGTTGCGGCCATGCACCTGATGATGGACGACCTGGGCTACGGCATCTCCAAGCGCCGTGTGACCCTGTCGACCTCCGGCGTGGTGCCGATGATTGATGAGCTGTCCAAGCACATCGACGTCTCCCTGGCGTTGTCGCTGCACGCACCCAATGACGCATTGCGTAACCAATTGGTGCCGATCAACAAGAAGTATCCGCTTAAGATGCTCCTCGAATCTTGCCAGCGTTATATGTCGTCCCTGGGCGAAAAGCGCGTCCTGACCATCGAGTACACCTTGCTCAAAGATATCAATGACAAGGTTGAACACGCGGTCGAGATGATCGAGTTGCTCAAGAACACCCCGTGCAAGATCAACCTGATTCCGTTCAACCCGTTTCCCCATTCTGGCTACGAGCGGCCGAGCAACAACGCCATCCGTCGTTTCCAGGATCAACTGCACCAGGCTGGCTTCAATGTCACTGTGCGCACCACCCGTGGTGAGGACATCGACGCCGCTTGTGGCCAATTGGTAGGACAGGTGCTGGATCGCACCCGTCGTAGCGAGCGTTACATCGCAGTGCGCGAATTGAGCGCCGACAGCGATCTGGCGCAGAACGCCGCGACACGAACCTGAGAGAGGATCTCTATGCCCTTGCGCCTTGCGCTGCTGTTGCTTGTTGCCAGCCTGTCGGTTGGCTGTGTTTCATCGGGCTCTGATAGTCCGTTGCAAACCGGCAAGGGCCGTGACGAAGCGCGTGCTGCCTATGTGCAGTTGGGGCTGGGATACCTGCGCCAGGGCCTGAGCGAGCAGGCCAAGGTGCCGCTGCAAATGGCCCTGGCCCTCGACAACCATGATGCCGACGCGAATGCGGCGTTGGCCCTGGTGTTCCAGGCCCAGGCCGAGCCCGAGCTGGCCGACCAGTATTACCGCAAGGCCCTGGCTGTTCGCCCCCATGATCCACGCCTGCTCAACAACTACGGTAGCTTCCTGTTTCAGCAGGAGCGTTATAAGCAAGCGTCCGGTTATTTCCAGCAAGCAGCCACTGATACCCTATATCCTGAACGTTCGCGGGTTTTCGAGAACCTGGGAGTGACCTCCGTGCGTCTCGGCCAGCGTGAAGATGCCCGCCAGCAACTGGAAAAAGCCCTGCACCTGAATCAGCGCCAGCCACGGGCCTTGCTCGAAATGGCCCAGTTGTCGTTTGAAGACAGGCATTATGTGCCGGCACGTGACTATTACGAGCGTTTTAGCCTGCTCAGTGGGCAAAATGCACGTAGTCTATTGCTTGGTGTGCGCCTCGCCACGGTTCATGAAGAACGCGACAAGGCCGCACGTTTTGGTCAGCAATTAGAACGACTCTATCCCGGTACCCCGGAATATCAGCAATACCTGTCGGAGCAATGATGAAAGCCGCGCACCCGGAAGTTGTAGCCGCTAATCGCGTAAACCCAGGCGAGACCTTGCGTCAGGCCCGCGAAAGCAATGGTTGGTCGCTGGAAGAAGTGGCCCTCAAGCTCAATTTGACCACCACTTCCCTGGGTAACCTGGAAAACGGCGCGTTCGACAAACTGCCAGGGCATACCTTCGCCCGTGGTTACATCCGCGCCTATGCCAAGCTGCTGGGCACCGACCAGGCCATCCTGGTCCAGCAATTCGACCAGTTCACCGGTACGGATTCCCAGGGCAGTAACGTACACGGTCTCGGTCGTATTGAAGAGCCGGTGCGGGTTTCCCATACTATTTTGCGAATTGTCAGCCTGTTATTGCTGATTGCGGTGATCGGTGGTGGTTTTATCTGGTGGCAGGACCAGACCTCGCTGCGCAGCAAGGATCTGATCAGCAACGCCCTGGAACACGTCGAAGTCGAAAGCGCTGACGGTACCACCCAGATTCACCCCTTGGACGAGCCGGAAGACCAGGCTGTCGTCCAGGGCCAGGCGGCCCCTGAAACCAATCTTGAGCTGCAAGCGGGCCAGCAGCCTGCCGAAGCCAGCGGTGAGCCAGCTCCGGCCGCCGTTGCACCGGCTCCAACGGCTCCCGTGACCCAGGCCCCGGCTGCCACGGTCCAGACGCCTGTTGTCCCGGCCCAGGCTCCGGCCGCGCCAGTCGCACCAACAGTCGCTGCACCTGCCGCCCAGGCGCCTGCCGGCGTGGCGGGGGATGGCCGTCTCCACATTACCTACGTCGCTGACTGCTGGACACAAGTCACCGATGGCAATGGCAAAGTCCTGTTCAGTGCTTTGAAGCGTAAGGGAGATACGCTTGAGCAGGTCGGCAAGCCTCCTTTGACGCTGCGTCTGGGCTTTGCCCGTGGCGCGCAAGTGGCCTATAACGGCCAGCCTGTAGACGTGGCGCCGTTCACCAGTGGCGAGACCGCTCGCCTGAAGTTGGGACAATAGTCATGCACGGCGAATCTCCAATCAAACGTCGCGTATCGCGCAAGATCTGGGTCGGCTCCGTACCGGTGGGTGGTGATGCCCCCATCGCCGTGCAGAGCATGACCAACAGCGACACCAATGACGTAGCGGCCACCGTGGCCCAGATCAACCGCCTGGAAGCCGCTGGCGTCGATATCGTGCGGGTTTCCGTGCCGGATATGGACGCTGCCGAAGCCTTCGGCCGCATCAAGCAATTGGTCAAGGTACCGTTGGTCGCCGATATCCACTTCGACTACAAGATCGCGTTGCGCGTGGCCGAACTGGGCGTCGACTGCCTGCGGATCAACCCGGGCAACATCGGTCGCGAAGACCGCGTGCGTGCCGTGGTCGACGCCGCCCGTGACCGCGGGATCCCGATCCGCATCGGTGTCAACGCTGGCTCCCTGGAAAAAGACCTGCAGAAGAAATACGGCGAGCCTACCCCGGCAGCCCTGGTCGAGTCGGCACTGCGCCATGTCGAGCACCTTGAACGCCTGAACTTCCAGGATTTCAAGGTCAGCGTAAAGGCTTCCGACGTGTTCATGGCGGTAGAAGCCTACCGCCTCCTGGCCAAGGAAATCGTGCAGCCATTGCACCTGGGCATCACCGAAGCCGGTGGTTTGCGTTCAGGCACAGTGAAATCTGCGGTGGGTCTCGGTATGCTGCTGGCCGACGGGATTGGCGATACCATTCGTATCTCCCTGGCGGCGGACCCGGTAGAGGAAGTGAAAGTCGGCTACGACATTCTCAAATCCCTGCATTTACGCTCCCGTGGCATCAATTTTATTGCCTGCCCGAGTTGCTCGCGGCAGAACTTCGACGTGGTGAAAACCATGAACGAGTTGGAAGTACGCCTGGAAGACCTGCTGGTACCGCTGGATGTTGCGGTGATCGGCTGTGTGGTCAACGGGCCGGGTGAGGCCAAGGAGGCGCACGTAGGCCTGACCGGCGGTACCCCGAACCTGATTTACATCGACGGCAAGCCGTCGCAGAAATTGACGAATGATAATCTGGTGGATCAGTTGGAACGGCTGATCCGCGAGAAAGCGGCCGAGAAGGTCGCCTCTGACGCAGCGCTGATCGCTCGCGGCTGATCGAACGAATTTAAGGATTTGATGTGAGCAAGTCTCTGCAAGCCATTCGTGGCATGAACGACATCCTGCCCGAACAGACGCCCCTGTGGCGCTATTTCGAGAGCACGGTCGCGCGCCTGCTGGATAACTACGGTTACAAGCAGATCCGCATGCCAATCGTCGAGTTCACCGAGCTGTTCAAGCGCTCCATCGGTGAAGTGACTGACATCGTCGAAAAAGAGATGTACACCTTCGAAGATCGCAACGGCGACTCCCTGACCTTGCGTCCGGAAGGTACCGCCGCGTGCGTGCGCGCTGTGCTCGAGCATGGCATCACCGGTGGTGGCCAGACCCAGAAACTGTGGTACATCGGCCCGATGTTCCGCCACGAGCGCCCACAAAAAGGCCGTTATCGCCAGTTTCACCAGATCGGTTGCGAAGTCTTCAACCTCGATGGCCCGGATATCGACGCCGAGCTGATCGTGCTGACCTGGCGCCTGTGGGGCCAACTGGGCATCCGCGACGCGGTCAAGCTCGAGCTCAACAGCCTGGGCACCAGCGAGTCCCGTGGCCGTTACCGTGAAGCCCTGGTCGAGTACCTGTCCGCTCACCTGGACAAGCTCGATGAAGACAGCCAGCGTCGCCTGAAGACCAACCCATTGCGCGTCCTTGATACCAAGAACGCCGAGACCCAGGCTGTGCTGGTCGACGCGCCGAAAATGGCCGACTACCTGGACGACGAGTCCCGCACGCACTTCGAGGGCCTCAAGGCACGCCTGGATGCGGCCGGGATTCCCTACGTGATCAACCCCAAGTTGGTGCGCGGCCTCGATTACTACAGCAAGACCGTGTTTGAGTGGGTCACTGACAAGCTCGGCGCCCAGGGCACCGTGTGTGCCGGTGGTCGTTACGACGGCCTGGTCGAGCAGATGGGTGGCAAGCCGACCACGGGCGTGGGTTTTGCCATGGGCATCGAGCGGCTGATCCTGCTGCTGGAAACCCTGGAGCAGATCCCTGAAGAAATTTCCCGTCAGGTGGACGTGTACCTGTGCGCCTTTGGCGAGGCAGCCGAACTGGCTGGCCTGGCTTTGAGCGAACAGTTGCGCGACCAACTGCCGAACCTGCGCCTGCAGGTCAATGCCGGCGCTGGCAGCTTCAAGAGCCAATTCAAGAAAGCCGACAAGAGCGGCGCGTTGTACGCGCTGATCCTGGGCGACGATGAACTGGCCCAGCAAGTGGTAAGTGTCAAACCCCTGCGTGGCCAGGGCGAACAACAAAGCATTGCCTTTGATGCGCTTGCCGCGCACTTGGCCACCTGCATCGTGCAGGGTTGAAGCTGTCAAACAGCCGAATTTAGCGATTAAGGAGTATTGGGGTGTCGAGTACTGAAGATGATCAGCTGGCCGAGTTCAAAGACTGGTGGCAGCGTAACGGCAAACCCCTGGTAACTGGCGGCCTGCTGGCGCTGGTGGTGGTGTTCGGTTGGCAGGCGTTCCAGAAGTATCAGGGCAATCAGTCGCAAGGCGCCTCGATGCTCTATCAGCAATTGCTGGAAACCACGCTGACGCCTACCGGCAAGCCTGATCCTGCCCAAGTGGCGGACCTGGCCGGCAAGCTGAAAAACGAATTTGGCGGTAGCACCTACGCCCAATACGGTAGCCTGTTCGTCGCGAAAGTCGCGGTCGATACCGGCAAGCTGGATGATGCAGCCTCCGAGCTCAAAGCCATCGCCGACAAGCCGAGCAACCCGACCCTGGGTGAAATCGCACGTCAGCGCCTGGCCCAGGTCCTGGCCGCACAGAACAAGGCCGACGAAGCACTGAAACTGCTCGACGGCGATGCTGACAAGGCATTTGTAGCCACTCGCGAAGAGCTCAAGGGCGACCTGCTGGTCCAATTGGGTCGTACCGACGAAGCCAATGCTGCGTACCAAAAAGCCAAGGCTGCGCTGTCTGATGAAGCAGCGGTCGGTGGCTTACAAATCAAGCTGGACGACTTGGCCAAAGGGGATGCGTGACGTGATCCGTTGGAAACATGCAGCATTGCTGGCTCTGGCCGTTTTGGCCGCGGGTTGCAGCAGCAACAGCAAAAAAGAACTGCCTCCGGCCGAGCTGACCAGCTTCAAGGAAGAAGTGGTCCTGCAAAAGCAGTGGAGCCGCTCTATCGGTGACGGCCAGGGCGACACCTACAACATGTTGGTACCGGCAATCGACGGTGACAACATCGTGGCCGCTGACGTGACCGGCGTGGTGATCTCCATGGATCGCATGAACGGCGACGTCAAGTGGAAGAAAGACCTCGAGTTGCCTGTTTCCGGCGCCGTCGGCGTGGGTTACGGCATGGTGATGATCGGCACGCTGAAAGGCGAAGTCGTGGCCCTGGATTCGAGCACCGGTGAAGAGAAATGGCGCGCTCGCGTGACCAGTGAAGTCCTCGCACCGCCTGCCACCAACGGCGATATCGTCGTGGTGCAGACCCAGGATGACCGTGTCATCGGTCTTGACGCCAACACCGGCGAGCAGCGCTGGCTGTACGACAGCACCCCTGCGGTGTTGACGTTGCGCGGTACCAGTGGTCCGGTTGTGACCAATAACCTGGCGCTGGCAGGTCTTTCGACCGGTAAAGTGGTCGCCCTGGATACCCAGAACGGCGTGCCGGCCTGGGAATCGCGGGTCGCCATTCCGCAAGGTCGTTCCGAGCTGGACCGTGTGGTGGACATCGACGGCGGCTTGCTGCTGTCGGGTGAAACCCTGTACGTCGCCACTTACCAGGGCCGTGTCGCGGCGCTGGACCTGCAAAGCGGCCGCGTCCTCTGGCAGCGTGATGCCTCCAGCTACGCCGGTGTCGCCCAAGGTTTTGGTAGCGTCTACGTGAGCCTGGCATCGGGCACCGTTGAAAGCGTCGATGAGCGTTCCACCACAGCCCTGTGGAGCAATGACTCGCTGGCTCGCCGTCAACTGTCGGCTCCGGAAGTGTTCTCCAGCTATGTAGCGGTAGGCGACCTGGAAGGTTACCTGCACCTGCTGAGCCAGGTAGATGGTCGCTTTGTCGGCCGTGAACGTATCGACAGCGACGGCCTGCGTGCGCGTCCGCTGGTAGTAGGCAACATGCTTTATGTGTTTGGTAACAGCGGCAAGCTGGAAGCCCTGACCATCAAGTAAGAACTATGCTTGGGGTAACCCCCAGGCGGCCCTGCTTCGGCAGGGCATGCGACACCTTCGGGTGTTGCCCCGAGCACCAGCCGCTGCCTTGCAGCGGCTTTTGTATTTTCTGAAATAACGCAGTGGAGAGCCGCATGGTTCCCGTAATCGCCCTGGTGGGCCGACCTAACGTCGGCAAGTCCACCTTGTTCAACCGCCTGACCAGGACTCGCGACGCCATCGTCGGCGACTTGTCCGGTCTGACCCGTGATCGCCAATACGGTGAGGCAAAGTGGCAAGGGCGCTCCTATATTATTGTCGACACCGGTGGTATCTCCGGTGACGAGCATGGCATGGACGAAAAGATGGCCGAGCAGTCGCTGCTGGCCATTGAAGAAGCTGATGTCGTGTTGTTCCTGGTGGACGCCCGTGCGGGCTACACCGCCGCCGACCAGATGATCGGTGAGCACTTGCGCAAACGTAACAAGCGCTCCTATTTGATCGCCAACAAGATCGACAACATCGATCCTGAAGCGGCCCGTGCCGAATTCAGCCCGATGGGTCTGGGTGACGCGATTCCTGTCGCCGGTGCCCACGGTCGCGGTATCACCCAGATGCTGGAAATCGCCCTGCGCGACTTCCCCAAGGATGACGCCGAAGAAGTTGAAGGCGAAGAAGAGATCGTCGCTGAAGGTGAGGAAGCCAAGCGCATTCCTGGCCCGAGTGAAAAAGACGGGATCAAGATCGCTATCATCGGCCGCCCCAACGTGGGCAAGTCGACCCTGGTCAACCGCATGCTCGGTGAAGACCGGGTAATCGTCTACGACCAGCCCGGCACCACCCGCGACAGCATCTACATCCCGTTCGAGCGTAACGACGAGAAGTACACGCTGATCGACACCGCCGGTGTGCGCAAGCGCGGCAAGATCCACGAGGAAGTTGAAAAGTTCTCGGTGGTCAAAACCCTGCAGGCGATCAAAGACGCCAACGTGGTGATCTTCGTGATGGACGCCCGCGAAGGCGTGGTCGACCACGACCTCAACCTGCTGGGCTTTGCCCTGGAGGCTGGTCGGGCGTTGGTGATCGCGATCAACAAATGGGACGGCATGACCCCAAGCGAGCGTGACTTCGTCAAGGTCGAGCTGCAACGCCGGTTGTTCTTCGTCGACTTCGCCGATATCCACTTTATCTCGGCGCTGCACGGTACTGGCGTGGGCAACCTCTACGCTTCGGTACAGAACTCGTTCAAGTCGGCGGTCACCCGCTGGCCGACCAACCGCCTGACCCAGATCCTTGAAGACGCGGTGGGCGAACATGCGCCACCGATGGTCAACAACCGCCGGATCAAGCTGCGTTACGCCCACTTGGGTGGTGCCAACCCGCCGATTATCGTGATCCACGGTAACCAGATCGAGAAGGTGCCCAAGTCCTACGTGCGTTACCTGGAAAACACTTACCGCCGTGTCTTGAAGCTGGTCGGCACACCGATCCGCATCGAGTTCAAAGGTGGCGAGAACCCGTACGAAGGTAACAAGAACAGCCTGACTGACCGCCAAGTGAACAAGAAACGTCGCTTGATGAGCCACAACAAAAAGGCTGACAAAAAGCGTAAAGACCGCCGCTGACAGTGGAGCGGGCTTGTGTGGGAGTGGGTTTGCCCGCGATAGCGATAGATCAGACACCAACCTGCTGACTGACCCAGCGCCATCCCAGGCAAGCCAGTTCCTACAGACGTTAGGCGTTACCCAAAAAGGGCTCTGAATGAGCCCTTTTTTGTGCCTCACGATTGACCCCTCGGCGCATGCAGCTTACAACTTGTAACTCACCGCCAGGGGCCCACCGCATGATCACCAGCAAGTTGCCGAACGTCGGCACCACCATTTTCACCACCATGTCGCAACTCGCTGCCGAAACCGGCGCGTTGAACCTGTCCCAGGGTTTTCCTGATTTCAATGGTCCCCAGGCCTTGCTCGACGCGGTGGGCAAACACGTTGCCAGTGGTCATAACCAATACGCGCCGATGACCGGCCTGCCGGCCCTGCGTCAGCAAGTGGCAGCCAAGATCGGTCGCAGCTACGGCGTGTCGGTCAATCCCGACAGCGAAGTGACCATCACCCCCGGCGCCACCCAGGCGATTTTTTGTGCGATCCAGGCAGTGATCCGCAGCGGTGACGAAGTGATCGTCTTTGACCCGTGCTACGACAGCTACGAGCCTTCGGTGGAGCTGGCTGGAGGGCGTTGTGTGCATGTGCAACTGGGGCTGGCTGATTTCAGCCTGGATTTCGAACAGATCAAGGCCGCGCTGACCCCGCGTACACGCATGATCGTCCTCAACACCCCGCACAATCCCAGTGGTGCCCTGATCACTCGCGCCGAGCTCGACCAATTGGCCGAGCTGATCCGCGATCGCGATATCTATCTGGTCAGCGATGAGGTCTACGAGCATCTGGTATTCGATGGCGTGCCCCACGTCAGCGTCCTGGCCCACGAAGAGCTGTATCAGCGCGCGTTCGTGGTCAGCTCCTTTGGCAAGACCTACCACGTCACCGGCTGGAAGACCGGCTACGTGGTGGCGCCAGCGGCCTTGAGTGCGGAGCTGCGCAAGGTGCATCAATACGTCAGTTTCTGCGGTGTAACGCCATTGCAGTACGCCCTGGCCGACTTTATGGCCGAACACCCGGAGCATGTCGAGGAACTGCCCGCTTTCTACCAGGCCAAACGTGACCTGTTCTGCGATCTGCTGGCCCCCTCGCGTTTCAGTTTTACGCGGGTAGCCGGTACTTACTTTCAACTGGTGGATTACTCACAGATTCGCCCGGACCTGGATGACGTGGCCATGTCGCTGTGGATGACCCGCGAGCATGGCGTGGCGACAATTCCGGTCTCGGTGTTCTATCGGACCCCACCCCAAGGCCAGCGCCTGGTGCGCCTGTGCTTTGCCAAACGCGAGGAGACGCTGCGTCAAGCAGCCGAGAAACTATGCGTGATCTGAGTGCTTTACCTGACCTGAACATTGCACTGGTGCAGACCACCCTGGCCTGGCATGACCGCCAGGCCAACCTGGAGCATTTCGAGCTGCTGCTGGAGCAGGCCAGGGGCGCCGACCTGATCGTGCTGCCGGAAATGTTCACCACCGGCTTTTCCATGGAGTCCCAATTGCTGGCCGAAGCCGAAAACGGCCCGACCCATGAATGGCTCAAGACCCAGGCCCGGAAGTACAACGCGGTGATTACCGGCAGCGTGATCATCCAGGCCGCTGACGGCAGCCACCGCAACCGCCTGTTGTGGGCGCGGCCCGATGGCGAGGTGTTGCACTACGACAAGCGCCACCTGTTTCGCATGGCCGGTGAACACAATCACTACACCCCCGGCGAGCGCCAGGTGCAGTTCGAGCTCAAGGGTTGGCGGGTTCGCCCGCTGATCTGCTATGACCTGCGCTTCCCGGTGTGGAGCCGTGATGCCCAGGACACTGACCTGCTGCTGTATACCGCCAACTGGCCGGGGGCACGGCGTCAGCACTGGAACCGCCTGTTGCCGGCTCGGGCCATCGAAAACCTGTGTTATGTGGCGGCGGTGAACCGAGTGGGCACGGATGGCAAGGGCTTTGCCTACACAGGTGACAGCCAGGTCCTGGACTTTCAGGGCGAAAGCCTGCTGAGCGCAGGGGAGGCGGACGGGGTGTTCCAGGTGTGCCTGGAGGCGGCGCAATTGGCGGACTATCGCACGCGGTTTCCGGCAAATCTGGATGCCGATAGTTTTCAGTTTGTCTGACAGGGGCCTGTTGTCAGTGGGATAGCTATCGCGGGCAAGCCCGCTCCCACAGGGGAATGCATTCCAAATGTGGGAGCGGGCTTGCCCGCGATGAGGATAGGTATCTACAGATTTTTTTAGTGATTCTTAGGTTTGTGTACATATCCGTTGCTGCGGTCATGGCGGCTATTGGTTCCGCCCTTACGGCGGGTCACTTTTGGAAAAGAGCCCCAAAAGTAACCAAAAGGGCTCTTGCCCCACCACTCGGCACCTCGCCCAGGCTCGGTGTGCCCGTCATCCGACATTGATTTGGGGGGCCGCCGCGATGGGCCATCCATGGCCCAGCGCGGCTAACCCGGCGTCCTGCCGGGTTACCCCCCAAATCAATATCGGATGACGGCCAGCGTGGTTTAACGGGGCGCCTAAGATCAAAAGCAAAGCGAGGCGGCCTGACAGCCGACCTGATCGTCGAGATGTACGCATATACCTGTGGGAGCTGGCTTGCCTGCGAAGGCGGTGTATCAGTCGATAAATGTATTGGCTGATACACCGCCTTCGCAGGCAAGCCAGCTCCCACAAGGGGGAATGCAGCTTCGCGCCCCGGCTTTGCTGTTGCTGTTGTTCTGCTTTTGATCTGACTTTTGATCTGGCTTTTGATCTTAGGCGCCCCGTTAAACCACGATGGTCGCAGGCAGGTATTGCGCAGTGGGCACCCCGGCACCGAGTGGTGGGGCAAGAGCGCTTTGCTTACTTTGGGGCTTCTCCAAAGTGAGCCGCCGTCAGGGCGGAACCCTAAGTGGCCATGACCGCAGCAACGGATATGTACACAAACCCAATAAGCACTAGATAAAAGAGTTGTGTAGATATCTATGCCGCGATGAGGCCATCAGCACCACCACAACCCCAAACTAAAAAGGCCCCTGGATTCGCATCCAGGGGCCTTTGGCTTTTCAGCGGTCAGTTACGCTGCTTTCGCTTCCAGCTGGCTCAACGAGCGGTTCAGGGCGCTGAACACCGCTTTGAAGCTGGCGGTGGTGATGTTTTCATCAATCCCCACGCCATGCACCGGACGTTCGCCGTTCACGCGCAGCTCGATGTAAGCCGCGGCCTTGGCGTTGGTCCCCGCGCCGATCGCATGCTCGTTGTAGTCCATGATCTCGACCCCAATCGGCAGGCCGGCCACCAGT
Source organism: Pseudomonas sp. WS 5412 (assembly GCF_012985615.1). NCBI lineage: Bacteria > Pseudomonadati > Pseudomonadota > Gammaproteobacteria > Pseudomonadales > Pseudomonadaceae > Pseudomonas > Pseudomonas sp. WS 5412. The sequence continues at coordinate 72,002 of NZ_JAARMB010000018.1, read as the reverse complement.
GCTTCCAGTGCGCCATTGCCCTTGCCGTGCCAGCGCAGGTTGGTTTCGCCCTGGCCCTTGCCGGAGACTTCGACTTCTACCGAGCTGTTGCCGTTTTCTTCCTGCAGGCGATGGCTGACCAACGCGTACGGGGTGTTGGCTTGCAGGTATTCACGCTGCAACAACGCGTGGATCTGCGCGGCGGTCATTTCCAGGCCCACACGGTCGGTTTCGGCCTGTACCACCTGGCTGAACTCGATCTGCATGCGGCGTGGCAAGCTGATGCCGTATTCCTGCTCCAGCAGGTAGGCGATGCCGCCCTTGCCCGACTGGCTGTTGACGCGGATCACCGCCTCGTAGCTGCGGCCAATATCGGCCGGGTCGATTGGCAGGTACGGCACTTCCCACAAGGTATCCGGTTTCTGCTGGGCGAAGCCCTTGCGGATCGCATCCTGGTGGGAGCCGGAGAATGCGGTGTGGACCAGGTCGCCGACATATGGGTGACGTGGGTGCACCGGGATCTGGTTGCATTCCTCGACCACTTTGCGCACGCCGTCGATGTCGGAGAAGTCCAGCTCAGGGTCCACACCCTGGGTGTAGAGGTTCAACGCCACAGTGACCAGGTCAACGTTACCGGTGCGCTCGCCGTTGCCGAACAGGCAGCCTTCGACACGGTCGGCGCCAGCCATCAGGCCCAACTCGGTAGCCGCGACACCGGTGCCACGGTCGTTGTGGGTGTGCAGGCTGATGATCACGCTGTCACGACGGTTGATATGGCGACCGAACCACTCGATCTGGTCGGCATAGATATTCGGCGTGGCGCATTCCACGGTGGCCGGCAGGTTGAGGATCATCTTGTGCTCAGGCGTCGGGTTCCACACCTCGATCACCGCGTCACACACTTCCTTGGCGAATTCCAGTTCAGTAGCGCTGAAGGTCTCCGGGGAGTATTCGAAGGTCCACTGGGTTTCCGGCTGCTGGGCGGCGTACTTGACGAACAGCTTGGCCGCGTCGACCGCGATGGCCTTGATCCCGTCCTTGTCCTGGTTGAACACAATACGGCGGAAGGACGGCGAGGTGGCGTTGTACAAGTGCACGATGGCTTTCTTGGCGCCGCGCAGGGATTCGAAGGTGCGGGCGATCAAGTCTTCACGGCCCTGGGTCAGCACCTGGATGGTGGTGTCCTCGGGGATGTGGTTGTCTTCGATCAGGGTGCGCACGAAGTCAAAGTCGGTCTGCGAAGCGGCCGGGAACGAGGCTTCGATTTCCTTTACGCCCACCGCGACCAGGGTTTTCCAGAAGCGCAGTTTTTTCACCGCATCCATCGGTTCGATCAGCGACTGGTTGCCGTCGCGCAAGTCGGAGCTGCACCAGATCGGCGCGGTGGTGATGGTCTTCGACGGCCAGGTGCGATCCGGGATATCAATGGTCGGGAATGCGCGGTATTTCGAAGACGGGTCTTTGAGCATGCTCATCAGAAGAATCCTTGTTGTAGGGCCGAGAAGAGGCGGCCTGCCAGAAAGCGTTTATTAGGGATGCAAACCGGGGACGAGGCAGATCGATTCAGCCTGGCAGTCGTGCGCTGACGAGGCACAGGCTGCGGTGCTGGCGGAGCTGAATGAGGGTGTGAGAGGTTTTCATAAGCTCAACCCTAACCGTCGGGGTGAAAGATGGCAAGCAGTCGAAAAAAATTGAGAGAAGTTCTGCTATTTCTGTAAGAAACGAGATTTTATGGTTGGTAAACGCTCAAGGCTTTGTTTTGTTTGCGTGAGGGTTTCAGGATGCGCAATCAGTGGAATTGAGCTGGCGTCATCGCGGGCACGTTGAATCGTTGCACCGCGATAACGCCCGTATGCCGAGCGATCACATCAAGGCTGGAACGCCCCAATAAAGATCGCCGGATCGACCCGCGCATCATTCAAGCTGATATTCCAGTGCATATGCGGCCCGGTCGCCCGGCCCGTCGCTCCGACCTTGCCCACCACCGTTCCACGCACCAATTGCTGGCCCACCTTCACGTCAATCTTCGACATATGGCAGAACATGCTGATAAAGCCCTGGCCATGGTCGACAAACACCGTATTGCCGTTGAAGAAATAATTGCCCACCAGAATCACCTTGCCATTGGCCGGGGTCTTGATCGGCGTGCCGGCAGGCACCGCGAAGTCCAGGCCCGAGTGCGGGTTGCGTTCTTCACCGTTGAAGAAGCGACGCACGCCGAACTTGCTCGACAGCGGGCCGTTCACCGGTTTGTCCAACACCAGGTTGCTTGGCAGGTTCGGGCTGAAGCTGCGGTAAGCCTTGAGTTGTACGGCCAGTTCGCCTTCGATGCGCTTGAGCTGCGCCGGAGCGGGGTTGACCTGGCTTTTGTTCTTCAGGGTGATGCGCTGTTCCGGGTACTTCTTGAAACCGACGATAAACGGCAGGGTGCGCCCACCGCTGCTGATGCGCTCGTTACCGGGCTTTACCGTCAATGGGATGCCGACAATCGCCAGCCAGTTGTCCTGTTCCTTGACCACCAGCACCGGTTTGCCCTGGTAGGTGGCTTTCGGTGCGGCGGCGGCGGGGCCCAGGTCGACCACGGCCACACCGCCGGGTACCGGCTTGTTCAGGGTGCGGGTGATGTAGCTGTCGGCGTGGGCATTGAAGGCGAGGCACAGCAGCATCAGCAGGCTAAATAGACGAGGCATCAATCAATCCAGTAATGAAAGGGTGACGGGTGTCAGGTGGTTATCTTCCACCCGCACTTGCAATTGGCCTTCACCGAGGCGCGCGGTCAGGCGTTGGCCGGTGTGGGTTTGTGCGGCATTGCGAATCGCCTGGCCGCGCTCGTCCAGCAGGATGCTGTAGCCACGGCCCAGGGTCGCCAGCGGGCTGACCACCTGCAACGTCTGCACCTGGCTTTGCAGTTGCAGACGACGGGCCTTGAGGCCCTCGCGCATGGCCCGGGGCAGGCGCTCGGCGAGGCTGTCCAGGCGCTGGCGCAGCAGGGCCAGTTGCCGCCCCGGATGCTGGCCGGCGAGGCGCGTTTCCAGGCGGATCAGGCGTTCGCGGCGGGTGTTGAGGCTGCGCTCGAACGCGCGGCGCAGGCGCATATCCAGGTCATCCAGGCGCTGGGCCTGCTGGCGCAGGCGCTCACCGGGGTGACGCAGGCGGCGGGCCATGCCTTCCAGGCGCAGGCGGTCGTGGGTCAGGCGATTGCGCATCAGCATCACCAGGCGCCGGTGCAGGCTTTCGACCTGGCGCACCAGATTGCTCGCATCCGGCGCCAGCAACTCAGCCGCCGCCGACGGCGTAGGCGCACGCACATCGGCCACGAAGTCACTGATGGACACATCGGTCTCATGGCCGACCGCACTGACGATGGGCGTGATACAGGCATCAATGGCCCGCGCCACGGCTTCTTCGTTGAAGCACCAGAGGTCTTCCAGGGAGCCGCCGCCACGGGCCAGGATCAGCGCGTCGAAGCCACGGGCATCCGCCAGCTTGAGGGCGCGGACAATCTGCGCCACGGCTTCGCGGCCTTGCACGGCAGTGGGGATCAGGGTCAGTTGCACGTTCGGCGCACGGCGGCCGAACACACTGATGATGTCGCGAATCACCGCGCCCGTGGGCGAACTGATAATCCCGATGCGGCGTGGATGGGCCGGTAGCGCCACCTTGCGCTCGGCACTGAACAAGCCTTCGGCGCTGAGCTTTTCCTTCAAGGCGTCGAAGGCCAGGCGCAACGCGCCATCACCGGCCGGTTCCACGGTGTCGAGGATCAACTGATAGTCGCCACGGCCCTCGAACAGCGAGACCTTGCCCCGCACCTTGACCGCCAGGCCATCCTTCAGTGCCTGACGCACCCGTGCGGCATTGTTGCGAAACAGTGCACAACGCACCTGTGCGCCGCTGTCCTTGAGTGTGAAGTACACATGGCCGGAGGCGGGGCGGGCGAGGTTGGAGATCTCGCCTTCGACCCAGATATTGGTGAACACGTCTTCCAGCAACACCCGCGCGCGGCCGTTGAGCTGGCTGACAGTCAGGACTTCGCGGTCCAGGCCCAGGCGGGCAAACGGGTCTTTAATCATGGGAAGAGATCTTTAGTCATGGGCGGCAGTTTATAGGCATTCGCCCAAGGTTTGACAGAACTGCGCCACCAACGCGCTCGGCGCCTGCGCGCAGGCCAGGGCCACGGTGCTGTGGCAATCGGGGTCGGCCAGGGGCAGGAAGTGAATATTGGCTGGGGCAATATCGCGCATCGACTCGGGCAGCAGGGCAATGCCAAACCCCGCCTGGATCAGCTGCAACTGGGTGGTCTTGCGCGACATCACCCGTGCGGCCTTGGGGAAAAATCCGGCACGCATGCACAATTCGGCCGACAGATAACTCAGACCCCCGCGTTGCGGGTGGGGGATCGAGATAAACGCTTCGTCCTTCAACTGTGCCAGTTCAATGGCCGATGTGTGCCGGGCCAAAGGGTGCGCTGGCGGCACGGCCAGCAACAGTGGCTCCTTATATAAAGGCACGATGCGCACCCCTTCGCGCTGACGCAGTACCGGCAGGCGCAGCAGGCCGACCTCCAGGCGACCATCGGCAATGTCTTCCAACTGCGCTTCGGAGGACAGTTTGACGATATCCATCGACACCCCTGGGCACTGTTCCAGCCAGGTGCTGATCCCGCGCAGTACCCGCCCACTCATCGGCACTGTGCTGGAGTGGCTCAGGCGCAGGGTGCCGAGCTGGCCGTGGCCGACCTGGGTCGCCAGTTCACTGGCCTTGTGCAACTCGCCCAGCAGGTTGCGCGCCCGTGGATAAAACGCCTCGCCGGCGGCGGTCAGTCTGGGTTGGCGGGCGGTGCGCTCGAACAGCGGGGTTTGCAGGATAATTTCCAGCTCCTTGATCTGCCGGCTAAGGGCCGATTGCGCGACAAACAGGCGCTCGGCGGCGGCGCTGAAGCTGCCGCTCTCGGCGATTTCGACGAAGTAACGCAGTTGCCGGGTGGAAATCACGAGTCATGCCTTTTCGAGATAGGTGGGGGGCTTGGAAGATATTAGTCGCAACCCATCCGCTTGGCTAAAGTGAGGGCCATCGCTGACAAGGAATATTGCATGAGCCTGGTTGAATTGATGGGGCAGTGGTCGTTCGGGGCGCTGGACTGGTTGGTAATCGGCCTGGGGATTGCCCTGGCCTACATCGTGTTTGGCATCGCCGGCTTCGGCACGGCGCTGGTGGCCGGGCCGATCCTGATTATGTTTATGCCGCTGTCGAAGATCATCCCGCTGCTGGTGCTGCTGGATTTCGTCGCGGCCTTTGGCAACCTGCTGCAATCGCGGCGGGATGTGGTCAAGCCGGAGCTGTTGCGATTACTGCCGTGCATGGCGATTGGCTGCACCCTCGGCGTGATCTTCTTGCTCAACCTGCACTCGGACCTGCTGCTGCTGTTGATGGGCCTGTTTATCAGCACCTATGCCATCTACAGCCTGGCGGTAAGGGCCAAGCCCACGGCCCTGGCTGCCGGCTGGTCGGTCCCCATGGGCGTGGTGGGCGGATTGTTTGGTGCGTTGTTTGGCAGTGGCGGCTTTTTATATGCGATCTATCTGAACAGCCGCCTGCCCAAGGACGGCGCGCGGGCGACCCAAAGCGCGCTGATCAGCGCGAGCACCGTGGTGCGCCTGAGTCTGTTTTTGATCGCCGGGGTGTATGCCGAGTTGCCGTTGCTGATGTTGGCGGTGTGCCTGTTGCCGGCGATGGCCCTGGGGCTGTGGGCGGGGCGGCGATTGACCCTGCGCATGTCCCGTGAGGCGTTTGTGCGCTTGGTGACATGGTTGGTGCTGGCCAGTGGCATTGCCTTGATTGGGCGGTATTTGAGTACTTGACCTGTGGGTTTCAGGGATTAAGCTGCCGGGCTCTAGGGCCTCATCGCGGGCGAGCCCGCTCCCACATTGAAATGCAATCGAATGTGGGAGCGGCTTGCCCGCGATGGCGTCAGACGCCACACCGCAGGACTCCCATGAATTCCCAAAGCATCCTTGTCCCGAAAATCTCCACCTTGCCCGTCCACGAACCCCGCGCCCGGGCCATCGTGCGCTGGCTGGTGCGCAAGAACATCATCAAGGAAGAACTGACCACCTGCGGGCGCACCGGCAACCGCATGGGCTACGCCCTGGCCGACGGTGCCCGCGCCGTGGTGCTGCACCCCGAGGCGCTGCCGTTCAACGAGCCGGTCAATGGCCTGGAAATCATCTACAAACGCTGCATCTACACTCCGGCCAAGGGCTTTCTCGAAGAAGCCGGCTGCCCGGAATGCCTTAAAGAAGTCGGCGAGGCGCTGTTCGACAGCCTGGAAGACTGGATGCCCGGCCACACCGACAACTTCACCTGCCCGTTGTGTGGGCATGAAGATGACATCAACGGGTTTCTGTTCCTGCAGGAATGCGGCTTCTCCAACCTGGGCTTCATCTTCAACAACTGGGCGGAAGCGGGTTTCAAGCAGAGCTTTATCGACGAGTTTGCCGACTGGCTCGATCAGAAAATCAGCTGGGTCAAAGTCGAACTCTAGGAGCGCCCCGATCATTCCCACGCTCCGCCTGGGAACGATCAGGGCCTGGAAATTCCCCATCTATCAGTATTACCAAGTTTGTCAGAGTTTTACGTTGAGGCCCGAGGGGTGTCTGAGTATAATGACGCGCTTCCATTTTCCCGCTCGGGAGCCCCCGCGATGCTGCGTATCAGCCAAGAAGCTCTGACATTCGACGACATTCTCTTAGTGCCCGGTTATTCCGAGGTGCTTCCTAACGAAGTCAGTCTCAAGACCCGCCTAACCCGTGGCATCGAGCTGAATATTCCCCTGGTTTCCGCTGCCATGGACACCGTCACCGAAGCCCGTTTGGCAATCGCCATGGCTCAGGAAGGCGGCATCGGCATCATCCACAAGAACATGACCATCGAGCAGCAAGCTGCCGAAGTGCGCAAGGTCAAGCGTTACGAAGCCGGTGTGGTGAAAGATCCAATCACCATCGAAGCCGACGCCACCGTACGCGACCTGTTCGACCTGACCCGCCTGCACAACATCTCCGGTGTTCCCGTGCTGCATGATGGCGACCTGGTCGGCATCGTCACTTCCCGTGACGTGCGCTTCGAAAACCGTCTTGAAGTCACCGTCCGTGAAGTGATGACGCCTAAAGAGCGCCTCGTCACGGTCAAGGAAGGCGCCGACAAGAACGATGTGCGTGAACTGCTGCACAAGCACCGCATCGAGCGCGTGCTGATCGTCGACGACAAATTCGCCCTCAAAGGCATGATGACCGTCAACGACATCGAAAAAGCCAAGGCTTACCCGCTGGCCAGCAAGGATGACCAAGGTCGTCTGCGCGTTGGCGCCGCCGTGGGTACCGGTAAAGACACCGGCGACCGCGTTGCGGCCCTGGTCGCTGCCGGGGTTGACGTGGTGGTGGTCGACACCGCCCACGGTCACTCCAAAGGCGTGATCGACCGCGTGCGCTGGGTCAAGCAGAACTTCCCTGACGTACAGGTGATCGGCGGCAACATCGCCACTGGCGCAGCGGCCAAGGCCCTGGCCGAAGCGGGCGCTGACGCGGTCAAGGTCGGTATCGGCCCTGGCTCGATCTGCACCACGCGGATCGTCGCCGGTGTGGGCGTGCCGCAAATCAGCGCCATCGCCAATGTTGCCGCTGCCCTTGAAGGCACTGGCGTACCGTTGATCGCCGACGGCGGCATCCGTTTCTCCGGTGACCTGTCCAAGGCCATCGTAGCCGGTGCCTCCTGCGTGATGATGGGCTCGATGTTCGCCGGTACCGAAGAAGCACCAGGCGAGATCGAACTGTTCCAGGGCCGTTCCTACAAGGCTTACCGTGGCATGGGTTCGCTGGGCGCCATGTCCCAGGCGCAAGGTTCCTCCGATCGTTACTTCCAGGACTCCTCGGCAGGCGCCGAGAAGCTCGTACCGGAAGGCATCGAAGGCCGTGTGCCGTACAAGGGCACCCTGAGCGCCATCATCCATCAGCTGATGGGCGGCCTGCGTTCCTCGATGGGCTACACCGGCAGCGCCGACATCGAAGAAATGCGCACCAAGCCAGAGTTCGTACGGATCACCGGCGCCGGCATGGCTGAATCCCATGTCCACGACGTGCAGATCACCAAGGAAGCGCCAAACTACCGCGTAGGTTGAGGCTTCCAGCAAAACGTTAAGTAACCGGGGCTGTTCTTTCAGCCCCGAGTTGTTTCTGATTCATTAGACGAGACTGACTTCATGGCCCTCGACATTCACGCCCACCGCATCCTGATCCTCGACTTCGGTTCCCAGTACACCCAGCTGATCGCCCGCCGCGTGCGTGAAATCGGCGTGTACTGCGAACTGCACCCGTTCGACATGGATGACGAAGCGATCCGCGAATTCGCCCCTAAAGGTGTCATCCTGGCCGGTGGCCCCGAGTCCGTGCACGAAGCCAACAGCCCGCGTTGCCCGCAAGCGGTGTTTGACCTGGGCGTGCCGGTCTTCGGTATCTGCTACGGCATGCAGACCATGGCCGAGCAACTGGGCGGCAAGGTTGAAGGTTCCGAACTGCGTGAATTCGGTTACGCCCGTGTCGACGTGGTCGGCAAGAGCCGCCTGCTGGACGGCATCGAAGACCACATCGACGCCGACGGCCTGTTCGGCCTCGACGTCTGGATGAGCCACGGTGACAAGGTCACCAAGATGCCGGAAGACTTCCACATCCTGGCCAGCACGCCGAGCTGCCCGATTGCCGGCATGTTCAACGACGAGCGCGGCTACTACGGCGTGCAGTTCCACCCGGAAGTGACCCACACCAAGCAGGGCGGCCGCATCCTGTCGCGCTTCATCCTCGACATCTGCCAGTGCGAAGCCCTGTGGACCCCGTCGAAGATCGCTGAAGACGCCATCGCCAACGTGCGTGCCCAGGTCGGTACTGACAACGTCCTGCTCGGCCTGTCCGGCGGCGTAGATTCCTCCGTGGTTGCTGCGCTGCTGCACAAGGCCATCGGTGACCAACTGACTTGCGTGTTCGTCGACAACGGCCTGCTGCGCCTGCACGAAGGCGAGCAAGTGATGGCCATGTTCGCCGAGAACATGGGCGTCAAGGTGATCCGTGCCAACGCCGAAGATCAGTTCCTCAACAACCTGGCCGGCGAGTCCGACCCAGAGAAGAAGCGCAAGATCATCGGCCGCACTTTCATCGACGTCTTCGATGCCCAGTCCAACAAACTGGACAACATTAAGTACCTCGCCCAGGGCACCATCTACCCCGACGTGATCGAGTCGGCCGGCGCCAAGAGCGGCAAGGCCCACGTGATCAAGTCCCACCACAACGTGGGTGGCCTGCCTGAGGAAATGAACCTCAAGCTGGTAGAACCGCTGCGCGAACTGTTCAAGGACGAAGTTCGTCGTCTGGGCCTGGAACTGGGCCTGCCGTACGACATGGTCTACCGCCACCCATTCCCAGGCCCGGGCCTGGGCGTGCGCATCCTCGGTGAAGTGAAAAAGGAATACGCCGACCTGCTGCGTCGTGCCGACCACATCTTCATCGAAGAACTGCGCAAGGCCGACTGGTACCACAAAGTCAGCCAGGCCTTCGTCGTGTTCCAGCCGGTGAAATCGGTTGGGGTGGTCGGCGATGGCCGTCGCTACGCCTGGGTCGTGGCCCTGCGTGCCGTAGAAACCATCGACTTCATGACCGCCCGCTGGGCACACCTGCCGTACGAACTGCTGGAGACTGTCAGCGGCCGTATCATCAATGAAATCGAAGGTATCTCGCGCGTGACGTATGACGTGTCGAGCAAGCCGCCGGCGACGATTGAGTGGGAATGATTGGATGTCCGGCATTGTCCGGCACCCTCTAGCAAAAAGTACCCTGAAGCCCGCTTAATTGCGGGCTTTTGGTAATGAGTTACCGGCGGCCTTCGCACACCGGTGATTCGCCGATGCGGCCTTCCTTGCACAGGTCGATGTTATCTGTGCGCTTGAAGCCGGCGTCTTTCATGCAATAAAACTGCATGAGCACCTGGTCAATCGGCGTCCTGTCCCCTGTCCCTGTCAGGTTGATATAGCCGCAGGCGGTCATAGCACTCTTGACGCCTTCTTCAGACACTCCGTTCTTCTTCCAATTGGTAAATTCCGGCGGCGGAGGTTGAAAGCCCCTGCCTGTGCAGCCAATCAATAACACAGCGCAAAAACTCAGCAACAGGCTCTTCGTGAGCATGGCGTTCTTCCTCATGGTTTGGCTCGGATATCGTATGCGTCGTATCAGCGAGCTTGTCGAGGTAGTGTCGAGGGCTGCTCAGGAGTAACTAGAAAAACTCATCCAACAGGCAGTAAAAAGCCATTCGCTGCTCATCAGGTTCCACACCATACCTCTCAAAGAACGGCCTGACCCATTCCTGCCCCAAGTTGCGCTCGACACTGCGGGCCGCCAGGGCCAGATCTTGATAACGGTCACTGACCCCCAGGCGGCCGCAGTCGATAAAACCACTGAAGTGATCGTCCGCTGCCATGAAGTTCGGCAGGCAGGCGTCGCCGTGGGTTACCACCAAGTCATGGATGGTGGGCCGTGTCGACAGGAGTTCGGCGAATACATCGGTGGCGCTACGTCCCAATCGCTCATCGTCGAAGTCCGTTACATCAATCAGCCCGGCGTTGATATGTGCCTGGGCGACGGTGATGCGCAGTTCCAGGGTGTGATCGAAGGGGCATTGCGCCACGGGGATCTTGTGCAATGTACGCAGGGCGTTGGCCAGGATGTCGATGATCTGCGCGGCAGAAAGGTCACTGCTACTGGCCAGGTCCTGTCCCGGGATGGCGCTCATCAGCAGCCAGTGGTGAAGGTTTTCCTGCACCTCATCCAGCACCACCGGCGCCGGCAGGCCCTGCTGTTGCAGCCAGTGAAGGCGCTCGATTTCATCGGCAAGCTCGGCGTGTTCTACGAGGGGCTCGGCCTTCAGGAACAGGTCCGTGCCGTTGTCCCTGCGTAGCCGGAAGACGTCAGCCCGCGACTCGCCGATGGCCTGCTGCTCGATCAGCGCATGGGGGAACTGTTCACGCCATTTGTTTGGAATATTCACAGGGCTTTTCCTTTTTCCTGCTTCAGCGCCGTGCGATATCCGAGAAGTAAAACTTATCCAGCGTATGCCGCGACTCGGTGTACTCGAACTGCCGCCCGTCCTGCAAAAATGTCTGGTTGCTCACCACAATCACATGGCTCTGGCCGTCGAGGTCCAGGTGCGCCTGGTCGTCCTTGCTGCGGGGCAGGGCTTCGATGGTGCGCTGGGCGTAGCTGATCTGCAGATGCAGGGTCTGTTCGATGAAGGCGTAGATCGACTGCTCGGCAATCGCCTGGTCCAATCCGGGGATCAGTTCGGCGACGAAGTGGTTGATGTCGAGGATCACCCGTTTGCCGCCGATGCGCCTTACCCGCTTGATGCGGGTAATCAGGGTGCCGGGCTCGGCCTCGATATGTTGCAGCAGCGAGCCTTCCAGCGGGAGTTGGGTGAACTCGACCACTTCGGTGCGTACGTCATCGCCCAGGTCGGCGTGGGTTTCGTGGAAGCTGACGATGCCGCCCAGTTGAAACTCAATCGGGTTGGGCGACAGCACGAAGGTGCCCTTGCCATGGATTTTTTGCGCGAACCCACGCTCCTGCAATTGCTCGATGGCCCGGCGCACGGTGCCACGGCTGGCCTGGTAGGTGTCCATCAATTCGGTTTCGGAGGGCAGGCGCGTGCCGCGTTGCAGGCGTTCGGTGGTGATGCTGGCAAGCAGATCGGTGTAGATCTGGTTGTATTTACTCATGGAGAGGGCTCTGTGCCGCGTTTGCGTTCAAGGCAGGAACCTTAGTGGCAGAGGCGGGCTTTGTCCATTGGCCCCTTGGAAAGCAGTGGGCGACTATTTTTGTAACTCGTACAGACGAGTTGTTGCTTTAACTCGTCTGTACGAGTACTTTTGCCCTCGGCATGCTGCCAATAACAAGAATCTAAAGTGGAAGAACAAGCATGAGCCACGACTATTTCAACATCGCCCGCGAGATTCTCCAGAACCTCGGGGGCAGCGATAACCTTGAGCAGGCGGCCCACTGCGTGACGCGCCTGCGCCTGGCCCTCAAGGACCCGAGCCTGGTCAACGGCAGTGCGTTGAACCAGGTCGACCTGGTCAAGGGCTCGTTCTTCACCGGCGGTCTGTTCCAGATCGTCATCGGCCCCGGCGAAGTCGAAAAGGTCTACGCCGCCCTACGCGAGCAGACCGGCCTTGCCGCCGCCACCATTGCCGACGTGAAGAAGAAGGGCGCCGACAAGACCAACGCCATGCAGCGCCTGGTGCGGGTGTTCTCCGATGTGTTCATGCCGATCCTGCCGGCGCTGATCATTGCCGGCCTGCTGATGGGCATCAACAACCTGATGGGCGCCAAGGGCATGTTCATCGAGGGCCAGACCTTGCTCGAGGCTTATCCGAACCTGGATGGCCTGTGGAGCCTGATCAACCTGATGGCCAACACCTCGTTTGTGTTCCTCCCGGCGCTGGTGGGCTGGTCGGCGGCCAAGCGCTTTGGCGGCAGTGAAATCCTCGGCATCGTGCTTGGCCTGATGCTGGTTCATCCGGACTTGCTCAACGCCTGGAACTACGGCAAGGCGGTGGCCGGGCTCGACGGCCAGAGCTTGCCGTACTTCGATATTCTGGGCTGGTTCCAGATCGAGAAGGTCGGCTATCAAGGCCAGATCCTGCCGATTCTGATGGCCGCCTACGTTATGAGCGTGATTGAAAAATGGCTGCGGGCGCGGGTGCCGAATGCCATTCAATTGCTCGTCGTGCCGATCACCACCATCGTCGTCACCGGCGTGCTGGCCCTGGCAATCATCGGCCCGGTGACCCGGCACCTCGGCATCCTGATCACCGAAGGCGTGGTCACTCTGTTTGACCTGGCGCCAATGGTGGGCGGGGCGATTTTCGGCCTGCTGTATGCGCCGCTGGTGATTACCGGCATGCACCACATGTTCCTTGCCGTGGACCTGCAACTGATCTCGACCCAGGGTGGCACGTTTATCTGGCCGATGATTGTCATGTCCAACCTGGCCCAGGGCAGCGCGGCCCTCGGGGTGTTCTACATGAGCCGCAATGCGCGGGACAAAAGCATGGCCTCGACCTCGGCGATTTCCGCTTACTTCGGCATCACTGAGCCGGCGATGTTTGGGGTGAACCTGCGCTTCAAGTTCCCGTTCTATGCCGCCCTGCTGGGCTCGGCCCTGGGCAGTATTTTCCTCTCGCTGAACAAAGTGCAGGCCTCGGCCATCGGGGTGGGCGGCCTGCCCGGATTTATTTCGATCGTGCCGCAATCCATCGCGATGTTTGTGATCGGCATGGTCATCGCGATTGTCGTGCCGTTTGTTCTGACCTGTGGGTTGAGCATGAAAATTGTTCGGCCGGGTTATCGCGTCGCCTGATAGATCGCCATCGCAGGCAAGCCAGCTCCCACATCTGGAATGCGTTCCCCTGTGGGAGCCGGGCTTGCCCGCGATGAGGCCCGCAAGACCAGCACACCACTCTACTGAAGGAGCCCACCATGCAAGACTGGCAACACTCGGTGATCTACCAGATCTACCCCAAAAGCTTCCACAGCCATGCGGGTAACGCCACCGGTGACCTGCTGGGCATCGTGGACAAACTCGACTACCTCCAGTGGCTGGGCGTCGATTGCCTGTGGATCACCCCGTTCCTGCGCTCGCCCCAGCGCGACAATGGCTATGACATCAGCGACTACTACGCCATCGACCCCAGCTACGGGACCATGGCCGACTGCGACCTGCTGATCAGCGAAGCGGCCAAGCGCGGCATCAAGCTGATGCTCGATATCGTGGTCAACCACACCTCCATCGAGCACGAGTGGTTCCAGCAGGCGCGCAGCAGCCTCGACAACCCGTACCGCGACTTCTACATCTGGCGCGACCAGCCGAATAACTGGGAATCCAAGTTCGGCGGCTCGGCCTGGGAATACGAGGCGCAGACCGGCCAGTACTTCCTGCACCTGTTCGACCACACCCAGGCCGACCTCAATTGGGACAACCCCAAGGTGCGCGCCGAAGTCTACAAACTCATGCGCTTCTGGCGTGACAAGGGCGTGGGCGGCTTCCGCCTGGACGTGATCAACCTGATCTCCAAGCCGGCGGATTTCCCCGAAGACAACAGCGACGGCCGGCGCTTCTACACCGATGGGCCGAACGTGCATGCCTACCTGCAGGAAATGCACCGCGAAGTGTTCGAGGGCCACGCGCTGATCAACGTCGGCGAGATGTCCTCCACCAGCCTCGAACACTGCATTCGCTACTCGCGACCAGAGTCGAAAGAGCTGTCGATGACCTTCAACTTTCATCACCTGAAAGTCGACTACCCCAACCTGCAAAAGTGGGTGCGCGCCGACTTCGACTTCCAGCAACTCAAACGGATTTTCTCCGACTGGCAACTGGGCATGCAGGCCGGGGGCGGCTGGAACGCGTTGTTCTGGTGCAACCATGATCAGCCGCGGGTGGTCTCGCGCTTTGGCGATGACGGCGAGCACCGCGTGGTCTCGGCCAAGATGCTCGCCACGGCCTTGCACTTCCTCCAGGGCACGCCGTTTGTGTACCAGGGCGAAGAGCTGGGCATGACCAATCCGGGCTTCGACAGCATCGAGCAGTACCGTGATGTCGAGACCCTGAACATCTACCGCCTCAAGCGCGATGCCGGTGAGTCCGAGGCCTCGAGCATGGCCGCGATCAAGCAGAAATCCCGCGATAACGGCCGTACCCCGATGCAGTGGGATAGCCAGGCCAATGCCGGTTTCAGCCGCGCTGAACCGTGGATCGGCATCCCGGCCAATGCGGCGCAGATCAATGTCCAGAGCCAGCTGGATGACCCGGATTCGGTGCTGCATCACTACCGCGCGCTGATCGCCTTGCGGCGCCTTGAGCCGCTGATTCAAGAAGGCGTCTACCGCCAACTGCTGCAAGACCACGACAAGGTCTGGGCGTACCTGCGTGAAGGCCATGGCGAGCGCCTGTTGGTGCTGAACAACTTCTATGGCCAGCCCTGCGAAATCCAGTTGCCCAACAACCTGATCAGCGCGGCGAGTGAGCAACGCCTGCTGATCAGCAACTACCCCGACTGCCCGGTACCCACGGACACGGTCATCTTGCGTCCTTACGAGTCTTTTGTGCTGCACCTGACCGACTGAAACATCCCCTTTTCAGGCGCCGGCTTGCCGGCTCCGACAGGGAAAAAATAAGAAAAAATAATGGAGCGCTTCATGAAAACAACAATAAAGCTGGGCCTCGTTGCATCCTGTCTGACCCTGCCCCTGGCGGCGCATGCCCTGGAGTTTGCCGGCTACCTGCGCAGCGGCGCCGGCACCTCGACCGGCAGCGGCCCGCAGCAATGTTTCCAACTGCCGGGCGCCCAATCCAAATACCGCCTGGGCAACGAATGCGAACAATATGCCGAGCTGGAGTTGCGCCAGGACCTGTTCACCCTGGATGACGGCTCGGTGCTGAGCGTGGATGCCATGGCCTCGCTGTACAACAAGTACGACCGCGAGCTGAAGTTCCAAGGCGAAAACAACGGATCGGCGCGCATGCCGCAGATGTATGCGCAGTGGTCGAATATGCCTAGCCTCAATGGCGGCTCATTGTGGGCCGGCCGGCGCTACTACAAACGTAATGACATCCATATTTCCGACTTCTACTACTGGAACCAGAGCGCCACCGGCGGCGGCATCGAGGACGTGCTGATCGGCGATCTGAAATACAGCTACGCCCTGTCGCGCAAGGACAACCTGTACCAGAAGGAATACGCCACCCGTCACGACTTCAACGTCGCAGGCTTCAAGACCAACCCCGGCGGCGAGCTGGAGCTGGGCCTGAGCTATATCGAACAGGCGGGCGGGCGCGACACCCACAGTGGCTGGGCCCTCACTGCGCAGCATGTGCAGGCCGCGTTCCTCGGTGGCAAGAACAAGTTCGCCCTGCAGTACGGCGAAGGGCCGGGCACTGGCCTTGGCTACACCGGCAACACGGCACTGGAGCGCAGCAGCAAAAGCTACCGCGCGGTGGAGTTTTTCGACTGGCAAGTGACCCCGCGTTTTGGCGGCCAGGTCGAGGCGGTGTACCAGAAAGACGTGCGCCCCGGCAGCCAGGACCAGACCTGGATGTCCATCGGTGTGCGCCCGGCGTATGCCATCAGCGAGCAGTTCAAGCTGGTCACCGAACTGGGGCATGATCAGGTCGACGCCAGCGGCGGCACGCGCAAACTCAGCAAATTCACCTTCGCCCCGACCTGGTCGCCCAAAGGCCCGGATTTCTGGGCGCGGCCGGAGGTGCGTTTGTACTACACCTATGCCACCTGGAACGAAGCGGCCAAGCGCGCGGCCAATGAACTGGCGGCGGGTTCGGCGTTGTCCGACACCGGCTCCTACGGCACCGCGCGGCATGGCTCCAACTTCGGTGTGCAGGTCGAATACTGGTGGAAATAAACACCGGCTTTATGTGGGAGTCGGGCTTGCCCGCGATACCGGCGGCTCGGTGTTCCAGTGCAACCGCATTGATGCAATCGCAGGCAAGCCAGCTCCCACTGGGCCCATTTCACCCCGGGATTTGTACTCGGCCGATGATTTTTACAGAACCAAACAGCAGGTGATGTCATGACCACAACTCAACCCCTGGAACTGCTGGCGCCCCTGGCGGGTGTGCTGTTGCCCCTGGACCAGGTGCCGGATCGGGTGTTCTCCAGTCGCCTGATCGGCGATGGCGTGTGTATCGACCCCACTTCGCAGACCCTCTGCGCGCCGCTGGCCGGGGTGATCAGCAATGTCCAGGACAGTGGGCATGCGGTCAGCGTCACCGACGACCACGGCGTGCAGGTGCTGATGCATATCGGCCTGGATACCGTGAACCTGGCGGGCAAGGGTTTCACCCGGCTGGTCGAGGAAGGCCAGCGGGTCGAGGCGGGTCAGCCGTTGATCGAGTTTGATGCCGACTTTATCGCGCTCAATGCCCGCAGCTTGCTGACCCTGATGCTGGTGGTCAGCGGCGAGCCATTTGTGCTGCTGGCAACGGACACCGGGCTAGTCGCCGCCGGGCAACCGTTGCTGCGGGTGACCCCGGTAATCCGTGCGGCCAACGACGAGGAAGAGGAGGGCGACGCGCTATTTTCCAAACCCCTCACGCTGCCCAATGCCAACGGCTTGCATGCCCGCCCGGCGGCGGTGCTGGCCCAGGCGGCGAAGGGCTTCAATGCGAGCATCTGCCTGCACAAGCAAACCCAGAGCGCCAACGCCAAGTCCCTGGTGGCGATCATGGCGTTGCAGACGGTGCAGGGCGATACCTTGCAAGTCAGCGCGGCGGGGCAGGACGCCGAGGCTGCGATTCAGGCGCTGGTCGCGCTGTTGCTGGAGGGCTGTGGCGAAACCGTAGCGGTGCTGGCCGAGGAGGTTAAACCGGTCGCGCCGCTGTCGTCGGCGAGCGTGTTGCGCGGCGTCTGTGCGTCGCCCGGTTCGGCATTTGGCCAAGTGGTGCAGGTGGCCGAGCCGCAGCTGAATGTGCCTGAAGAGGGGGCTGGCGAGGCGCTGGAACGGGCCGCTCTGGAGCGTGGCTTGCGCGCTGCAACCCAAGCGCTGCAGGCGTTGCAGGACAAGCCCGGCGGCAGGGCCCAGGTAGAGATTTTCCGTGCCCATCAGGAATTGCTCGAAGACCCGACCCTGCTTGAACAAGCCCACGCCCTGCTCACCGAAGGCAAGAGCGCCGCGTTTGCCTGGAACAGCGCCACACTCGCTACCGCCGGGCTGTTCGAGCAATCAGGCAGCCCCCTGCTGGCCGAACGCGCCGCCGACATGGCGGATGTTGGCCAGCGCGTGCTCAAGCTGATCCTCGGGGTTCAAGACGGCGCCTGGGAGTTGCCGGAGCAGGCCATCCTGATTGCCGAGCAATTGACCCCCTCGCAAACCGCCAGCCTCGATCCGGGCAAGGTGCTGGGGTTTATCACCGTGGCCGGAGGGGCCACCAGCCACGTCGCCATTCTTGCTCGCGCCCTGGGCTTGCCGGCGATGTGCGGTGTGTCGGCCCAGGTCCTGGCGTTGCCCGATGGCAAGCCCGTGTTGCTGGACGCCGACAAAGGCGAACTGCACCTCGACCCGGACCTGGCGGTGATCGAGACGCTGCGGGCCACGCGCGAGCAGCAGGTTGTGCGCCACCAGCGCGATCTGCAGCAGGCCGCCTTGGCCGCCATCACTCGCGATGGTCATCATATTGAGGTGACCGCCAACGTCGCTTCGCTGCAGGAGGTGCAGCAAGCCCTGGTCCTGGGGGCCGAGGGGGTCGGGCTGTTGCGCTCGGAGTTTCTCTACCTGGACCGCAACCGCGCGCCGAGCCCGCAGGAACAGGCCCAGACCTACAGCGCCATTGCCGGTGTCCTGGGCACCGAGCGCAATCTGGTGGTACGCACGCTGGATGTGGGCGGTGACAAACCCTTGGCCTATGTGCCGATGGACAGCGAGACCAACCCCTTTCTTGGCCTGCGCGGCATTCGCCTGTGCCTGGAGCGCCCGCAACTGTTGCGCGAGCAGTTCCGCGCAATCCTTGCCAGCGCGGGCCTGGCGCGGCTGCATATCATGTTGCCGATGGTCAGCCTGTTGTCGGAGCTGCATCAGGCCCGGCAGATCCTCGAAGAGGAAGCGCTGGCCCTGGGGCTTGCCGAGCTGCCGAAGCTGGGGATCATGATTGAGGTGCCGTCGGCGGCATTGATGGCGGATGTGTTTGCGCCCCATGTGGACTTTTTCTCGATCGGCACCAATGACCTGACCCAATACACCCTGGCCATGGACCGCGACCACCCGCGCCTGGCCAGCCAGGCCGACAGCTTTCACCCGGCGGTGCTGCGCCTGATCGCCACCACGGTCAAGGCCGCCCATGCCCATGGCAAGTGGGTGGGTGTGTGTGGCGCGCTGGCGTCCGAAACACTGGCGGTGCCGATGTTGATCGGGCTGGGGGTGGACGAGTTGTCCGTCAGCGTACCGTTGATCCCGAGTATCAAGGCCACCGTGCGTGACCTGGACCTGGCGGACTGCCAACTGATCGCCCACCAGGTGTTGAATCTGGAAGAGGCCGCCCAGGTGCGCGAGGCCCTGAGCCTGTACCACGCAGCAACCGTCGAAACCTCATTGGTTGTGGAGAACTGAATATGTTCGAGAAATTGCAGCAGGCGTTCTGGAAAGCCCTGACCCCGGACCTGGTGGCGGAAACGCTGGTTGCCGAGCCGAAGGCTGGCGGCATGTTGGCGCCGGCGGTGCTGAGTGCATTGGGTGGGGCGGCGAATCTCAAGACACAGCAGCGGGTGGCGTTGACGCGGACCCGCGTGCAGCTACAGGACCCGGCGCTAGTGGACGAGGCGGCGCTGAAGACGGCGGGTATCACGGCGGTGATGGTGCTGGCGGGCGGGGTGGTGCATCTGATCACTGGCCTGTAGAACACCACAAAATAAATGTGGGAGCGGGCTTGCCCGCGATAGCGGTGGGTCAGTCAAATACTCATCAACTGACCCACCGCTATCGCGGGCAAGCCCGCTCCCACATTGGGTTTTGTGCTGTCTGATCGTTCCCAGGGGTCAGAGTTGGGGGGTATCTTGCGGCGGCTTGGTCTTGTCCACGCCCGGTACATGCAGGTTGCCTTCCACCATCTGGTTGCCCTCCAGCTGCGGCTGGGTCACCCAGGTCAGGATGTCGTAATAACGGCGGATGTTGGCCACGAAGTGCACCGGCTCGCCGCCCCGGGCGTAGCCGTAGCGGGTCTTGCTGTACCACTGCTTCTGCGACAGGCGCGGCAGCATTTTCTTCACGTCCAGCCACTTGTTCGGATTCAGGCCTTCCTTTTGCGCCAGCTTGCGCGCGTCATCCAGGTGACCGCCGCCGACGTTATAGGCCGCCAGGGCAAACCAGGTGCGGTCAGGTTCGAGAATCTTGTCGTCCAGTTCGCTCTTGATCATCGCCAGGTACTTGGCGCCACCCTTGATGCTCTGCCGCGCGTCCAGGCGGTTGGACACGCCCATGGCCTGGGCGGTGTTCTGGGTCAGCATCATCAGGCCGCGCACGCCGGTCTTGGAAGTGACGGTCGGTTGCCACAGCGATTCCTGGTAACCAATGGCTGCCAGTAGCCGCCAATCGACCTTTTCTTCCTTGGCCGAGGTCTTGAAGAACTTCTCGTACTTGGGCAGGCGCTGCTGCAAGTGCTGGGCAAAGGTGTAGGCGCCGACGTAACCCAGTACATCGACATGCCCGTAATAACGATCCTTGAGGCGCTGCAGGGTGCCGTTCTTCTCGACCTTGTCGAGGTAGCTGTTGACCTCGTTGAGCAGGCTGTTGTCTTCTCCGGCAGCCACGGCCCAGCTCTGGTTGCTGGCGTTGCCCAGATCGAAGGCCACCCGCACGTTGGGGAAGTACACCTGGTTCATCGCCACTTCATTGGAGTCGACCAGGGTCAGGTCGATCTGCCCTTCATCGACCATGCGCAGCAGGTCGACCACTTCAACGGCATCGGACTCTTCGTACTCAATCGCAGGATTCTGCTTTTTCAGCTCGGCCAGTTGCTCGGCATGGGTGCTGCCCTTGAGCACCATGATCTTTTTGCCCACCAGGTCGGCCGCGTTGGTGGGGCGGGACTGGCCGTTGCGATAGATGATCTGCGGGGTGACTTCCAGGTACGCATGGGAAAAGCGCACCTGTTGTTTACGCTGCTCGCTGCTGACCAGGCCAGCGGCGGCCAATACCGGACCGTTGGGTTTGCCCAACTGGTCGAACAGGTCGTCGAGGTTGTCGGCGGTCTCGATTTCAAGCTTGACCCCCAGGTCGTCGGCAAAGCGCTTGACCAGTTCGTATTCGAAACCGGTTTCGCCGTTGCGGTCCTGGAAATAGGTGGCCGGGCTGTTTCGGGTGACCACCCGCAATACGCCATCCTCCTTGATTCGCTCGAGCGTGCTGGGCTTATCAACACAGGCGCTGAGCATCAGGAAGAGTCCGGTGGCGAGGAGCCATTTGGCACATCGCGGGCGCAAAGCAGTTGGGGAGAACATCTGGGCAGTATACGCAAACGGCCCACGGCGCCATATCTCGACAGCATGGGAGTTGTCTGCTAGCGCCTGGGAAACTGTGCTGCAGCCCGCAGAAACGTGGCCTGGGGCGCAATGGTAAGGGTGAAAATAACTGCGTCGGCCACCCTGGAAAACGCCCCGATACCGTGCAATCTGTGCCAACTGACGTTCGGCAGCGGCCAGCGGCACCGTTTCGGGTGCCGTTGGCGCAGGTTTACGCTAGAATGCACGGCCTCAAAGCACACCCCCTTCCCGAGGCTGTCCCGAAGATGTTGATCCTGCGCGGCGCTCCTGCCCTTTCTGCCTTTCGCCACAGCAAACTCCTTGAGCAACTGAGCCAGAAGGTTCCAGCTGTCACTGGCTTGTATGCTGAATTTGCTCACTTCGCCGACGTTAACGGCGTTTTGACCGCCGACGAACAGCAAGTGCTGGCACGCCTTCTGAAGTACGGCCCCAGCGTTCCCGTTCAAGAGCCGACTGGCCGCTTGTTCCTGGTTCTGCCACGGTTCGGCACCATCTCGCCCTGGTCGAGCAAGGCCAGCGATATCGCCCGCAACTGTGGCCTGGAAAAAATCCAGCGCCTGGAACGCGGGATCGCCTTCTACGTGGCTGGCCAGTTCAGCGATGCCGAAGCCGAGCTGATTGCCAGCAGCCTGCACGACCGCATGACCCAGATCATCGTCAGCCAGCTGGAACAGGCTGCCGGCCTGTTCAGCCATGCCGAGCCCAAGCCGCTGACCGCGATTGACGTGCTCGGCGGTGGCCGCGCCGCCCTCGAGAAGGCCAACACCGAGCTGGGCCTGGCCCTGGCCGAAGACGAGATCGACTACCTGGTCAACGCCTTCAACGGTTTGCAGCGCAACCCCCACGACATCGAACTGATGATGTTCGCCCAGGCCAACTCCGAGCACTGCCGTCACAAGATTTTCAACGCCAGTTGGGATATCGACGGCCAGAGCCAGGAAAAAAGCCTGTTCGGCATGATCAAGAACACCTACGTGATGCACAGCGAAGGCGTTCTGTCGGCTTATAAAGACAACGCCTCGGTGATCGTCGGCTCTGTCGCCGGCCGTTTCTTCCCGGACCCGGAAACCCGCCAGTACGGCGCGGTGCAAGAGCCGGTGCACATCCTGATGAAGGTTGAAACCCACAACCACCCGACCGCGATTGCCCCGTTCCCGGGCGCAGCCACCGGCTCGGGCGGCGAGATCCGCGACGAGGGCGCCACCGGCCGTGGCGCCAAGCCCAAGGCGGGCCTGACCGGTTTCACCGTGTCCAACCTGCAGATCCCAGGCTTCGAACAGCCGTGGGAAGTGCCATACGGCAAGCCTGAGCGCATCGTTACCGCACTCGACATCATGATCGAAGGCCCGCTGGGCGGCGCCGCGTTCAACAACGAATTCGGGCGTCCGGCCCTGACCGGTTATTTCCGGACCTTCGAGCAGTCCATCACCACCCCCCGTGGCGATGAAGTGCGCGGTTACCACAAGCCGATCATGTTGGCCGGCGGCATGGGCAACATCCGTGAAGACCACGTGCAGAAGGGCGAGATCCTCGTCGGCTCGAAGCTGATCGTGCTCGGCGGCCCGGCCATGTTGATCGGCCTGGGCGGCGGCGCGGCTTCCTCCATGGCCACCGGCACCAGCTCGGCGGACCTGGACTTCGCTTCTGTTCAGCGCGAAAACCCTGAGATGGAACGCCGTTGCCAGGAAGTCATCGACCGTTGCTGGCAGTTGGGCGACAAGAACCCCATCAGCTTTATCCACGACGTCGGCGCCGGCGGTTTGTCCAACGCCTTCCCGGAACTGGTCAACGACGGCGACCGTGGCGGCCGTTTCGAACTGCGCAATATTCCAAACGACGAGCCGGGCATGGCCCCGCACGAAATCTGGAGCAACGAATCCCAGGAACGTTACGTACTGGCGGTCGGCCCTGAAGACTTCGCGCGCTTCCAGGCCATCTGCGAACGGGAGCGTTGCCCGTTTGCCGTGGTCGGCGAAGCCACTGCCGAGCCGCAACTGACCGTGACCGACAGCCACTTCGGCAACAGCCCGGTGGACATGCCCCTCGAAGTGCTGCTGGGCAAGGCCCCGCGCATGCACCGTTCGGCGGTACGTGAAGCCGAGCTGGGCGATGATTTCGACCCAAGCAGCCTGGACCTGACCGACAGCATCGAGCGCGTGCTGCACCACCCGGCCGTGGCGAGCAAAAGCTTCCTGATCACCATCGGCGACCGCACCATCACCGGTCTGGTTGCCCGTGACCAGATGGTCGGCCCTTGGCAGGTGCCGGTGGCTGACGTTGCCGTGACCGCCACCAGCTTTGATGTGTACACCGGTGAAGCCATGGCCATGGGCGAGCGTACCCCGCTGGCCCTGCTGGACGCCCCGGCGTCGGGCCGCATGGCCATTGGTGAAACCATCACCAACATCGCCGCATCGCGTATTGGCAAGCTGTCCGATATCAAGCTGTCGGCCAACTGGATGTCCGCTGCCGGCCACCCCGGTGAAGATGCGCGCCTGTACGACACCGTCAAGGCAGTCGGCATGGAGCTGTGCCCGGAACTGGGGATCACCATTCCGGTGGGCAAGGACTCCATGTCCATGGCCACCCGTTGGAACGATGAAGGCACCGACAAGAGCGTTACCTCGCCGCTGTCGCTGATCGTCACCGGCTTTGCGCCAGTCACCGATGTCCGCCAGACCCTGACCCCGCAACTGCGCATGGACAAGGGCACCACCGACCTGATCCTGATCGACCTCGGTCGTGGCCAGAACCGCATGGGCGCCTCGATCCTTGCCCAGACCCACGGCAAGCTCGGCAAGCAGGCGCCGGACGTCGATGACGCCGAAGACCTCAAAGCCTTCTTCGCCGTGATCCAGGGCCTGAATGCCGATGGCCACCTGCTGGCTTACCACGACCGTTCCGACGGTGGTTTGCTGACCAGCGTCGTGGAAATGGCCTTCGCCGGTCACTGCGGCCTGAGCCTGAACCTCGACGGCCTGGCGGAAACGTCCGCTGACATCGCTGCCATCCTGTTCAACGAAGAGTTGGGCGCGGTCATCCAGGTGCGCCAGGACGCCACCCCGGACGTGCTTGCACAGTTCAGCGCCGCTGGCCTGGGCGACTGCGTGGCCGTGGTCGGCCAGCCGATCAACAACGGTGTGATCAACATCGTGTTCAACGGCGACACCGTGTTTGAAGGCCAGCGCCGCCTGCTGCAACGCCAGTGGGCCGAGACCAGCTACCAGATCCAGCGCCTGCGCGATAACGTCGCCTGTGCCGAGCAGGAATTCGACGTGATCCTGGAAGAAGACAACCCGGGCCTGAGCACCAAGCTCAGCTTCGACGTCAACCAGGACATCGCCGCGCCGTACATCAAGAAAGGCATCCGCCCACAGGTTGCCGTGCTGCGTGAGCAGGGCGTCAACGGCCAGGTGGAAATGGCGGCCGCGTTCGACCGTGCCGGCTTCAATGCGATTGACGTGCACATGAGCGATATCCTCGCCGGTCGCGTTGATCTCAACGAGTTCAAGGGCCTGGTGGCCTGCGGCGGTTTCTCCTATGGCGACGTGCTGGGTGCCGGTGAAGGCTGGGCCAAGTCGGCCCTGTTCAACAGCCGTGCCCGCGATGCGTTCCAGGGGTTCTTCGAGCGTAACGACAGCTTCACCCTGGGTGTGTGCAACGGTTGCCAGATGATGTCCAACCTCCACGAACTGATCCCGGGCAGCGAGTTCTGGCCGCACTTTGTGCGTAACCGTTCCGAGCAGTTCGAGGCCCGTGTGGCCATGGTGCAGGTGCAGGAATCGAACTCGATCTTCCTGCAAGGCATGGCCGGTTCGCGCATGCCAATCGCCATTGCCCACGGTGAAGGCCATGCCGAGTTCGCCAGCGAAGAAGCGCTGCTCGAAGCCGACCTGTCCGGCACCGTGGCCCTGCGCTTTGTCGACAACCACGGCAAGGTCACCGAAAACTACCCGGCCAACCCGAACGGCTCGCCGCGCGGGATCACCGGGCTGACCAGCCGCGACGGTCGTGTGACCATCATGATGCCGCACCCGGAGCGTGTGTTCCGCGCGGTGCAGAACTCGTGGCGCCCGGAAGAGTGGAACGAAGACGGTGCGTGGATGCGCATGTTCCGTAACGCTCGTGTGTGGGTGAACTAAGGCCGTGTACAAGCTCAGCTTCTTTGTGCCCGACAGCCATGTGGAGGCGGTGAAAAGCGCCGTCTTCGCGGCCGGTGGCGGGCGCATCGGCGACTACGACAGCTGTGCCTGGCAAGTGCTGGGCCAGGGCCAATTCCGCCCGATGGACGGCAGCCAGCCGTTTATCGGGCAGGTGGGCCAGGTCGAAGTGGTTGAAGAATGGAAGGTTGAGCTGGTGGTGGCGGATGAGTTGATCAAGGCAGTTGTCGCTGCGTTGAAGCTCAGCCACCCCTATGAAACACCGGCTTATGAGGTGTGGCAGCTGGCGGATTTCTGATCGGCCGGCTGTAGACAGAAAACCCGCTGGGCCGACTTGGCCAGCGGGTTTTTTTGTGGGCGATCATGCCGCCATGGGCAAGCCTCAATCACTCACGGTGCGGGCACCAGCCCCACTTCAGCCTTCAAGGCGCTGATCAACAGGTTTTCGTAGCTGAACCGCTTGCCCTGCATCGGCTCCCAGCGCTCGACATAAAACAGGCCGTTGTGGTCGACCTTGATCGGTGTCGAGACGATTTCCCCGCTGCGGGAACGATGCAGCAGGTTGCTCTGCGCCGGCGACGGGCGTTCGATCAGGAACAGGCCGGGACGGTTCAGGCGTGTCCTGTCCGCTGGGACAAAGGGGGAGGGGGCCTTGATGCCTTCTACGCCGGCGTCCAGGATGAAATCGCTGCGCAGGGCTCGGGTGTAAGGCGTCAGGCCTTCGGCAAACGTCTCCCAGGTGCCGGGGCGAATGTTCTGCGCCAGTGCCGGGGCCGTGTCCCGGATTTGCAGGCTGACGGCGCCTTGCAGCTCCGCCAGGCCGGGCACCCCCAGGTTGATGTTGGTGTGGGCGCTGCCGATGAAGGCCAGCCATTTATGCGGCCCGTGGGCCGCCTGGTCGGCCTTGATCACCTGCGATGCGAAGTAGCTGAACATCTGGTTGCGCGACTGCACCGTGTCCCGCAGCCCCTTGACGTGGTAACTGGCCGTGCAGTCCAGGGCCCGGATGCGCAGGCCATGCCTGGCCGCCATCTGGATGACTTCGGTGTAGGTATCGTTGCCGTTGTAGCCTGGCATATGGCCGCGATCCAGCCGTGTGAGGTAGCGCTTGAGTGTGTCCGGCAGCCGTTGCGTGCTGAGGAACATGTCCAGGTCCGCCTGATGCATATCGGTCAGCAGGTGTTCGACGTACAGCGTCTTGAACTCCAGTTCCTTGAGTTTTTTCATGTGGTCGCGCAGCCAGCGCTTGCTGGATTGCTCCTGGTGCCCTTCACCAAGGATCAGCCCCGGGAACTCGCTTTGACGCAGTTTTTCCAGAAATGCCTCCGGGGTCGTGTGGGCGGCCAGTTCGGCCGGGTCTGGCCTTGCCGGCGGTACCTGGCTGGCCAGGTAGGCCTGGGCATCGCTACTCAGGCGATCCCTGGCGCTCTGGAAGGCCTGGAATGCTTCGCGCTCGTGCGGATTCAGCGCAAAGTAGCGGCTGTCCAACCCGCGGTGGGTGACGATCTGTTGCGCAAGGTTGTCCCTGAGCGGTAGGGGAATGTCGTAGTCGCTGTAATGCGTCACGACCGCGGCAGTCGCCGCGCTGGACGACGCTGCGGGTTCGGGTGCCTTGTACGCGGTCTGCAGGGCCAGGCGGTAATCGCCCTTGGCCAAGGGATCGCCCGCAATGGCACCGGCGGTGTCGAGCCAGATCCCCACGGGTTGGCCCGGGGCCACGTCGTCCACCCGCAGGGCAACGGCACCTTGCAAGTCGGCCAGGCCGGGGGTGTCATCGAAAGTGCGCAGGCGCGATGAATCCACCAGGGCCACCCAGCGCTCACCGGGTGTGTCGATGGCGTCGGTCTCGAGGGCTTTGTGGGAGTAGAAGTTCCTGATCCCGTTGTCCCGGGGCGTGGTGGTCGGGGTGTCGGCCATTTGCAGCACGTCATCCAGTAGATAGGAGGTGGACGCGTCGAGGGCCCTGATCTTCATGCCCTTTTCCTGGGCCTTGCGCACCAGGGCCACGTAGGAGTATTCGGCATTCTCGGCAAAACCCCAGGCGGTATCGATGGTTTTCAGGTGCCGTTGGATATTTTGCCAGGATTTCCCGCTGTTCAGCTTCTCCAGTTTCGCCCGGAATATATCGGCCGGCAGGTGCTCGATGTACAGGTGTTTGAAGCCTTGGTTGAGCAAGCTGTCCATCTGCGTGATCAGCAGTTGTTTAGCGGCAATGGAGCCGGGTATCGCGCCGATGACCAGGGGCTTGTTCCCGGCAAAGGCATTGCTGGCGATCCATTGCGAGAAGGACGTGTCGGCGCCGATGGCCGGCACATCGGTGCGGGCTGGTAGTGGGGCGAGATGTTTGAAAAAGTGGCGGGCGTCGGCTGTCAGTTGCTCGGCCTGTTGCAAGTAGGCGGCGCGCACCGCTTTCAAGTCTCGGGCAGCATTCTCCAGTGCGACGTCCCGGGAGCCGAACTCCCATTCGGTTCGCTGCACTATCCCGGCCCGTACATCCGGGTTCAGGGCCAGCTCCAGTTTGCCCGCGTACTTCGCCGGGATTTCATAGTTCTTCAATGGCTCGGGTGGGGCGGGCAGCTTTTCATATTTCGGCGCGCCGCCAGTCACCCCGGTACGCCGCCAGACGCCTTGCGCATCGGGGGCGGCGAGGCGGGTAGTGGAAACCAGTCTGCCGGTCGCCGGGTCCAGGCGGTACAGCAAATAGCGGCCGATCGGGTCGGGGGTCTTTTTTGCCCACAGGCCTTCGCCACCGAACAGCACGGCTTGCATGTCCTCAAGCGCCAGCGGCTTGGGCTCTAGTGGCTGGATCAGCTTCAAGACCTCGTTCAGCGCCGCCGCAGCCTCGGTGGCCGGGTGCACGGCCGGTTTTACCAGTTGTTTGAGCGACACCAGGGCCGGGCGCAGATCGGTAAAAGCCGCCCCGGCGCTGTTGAGTACGTAACCGATCAAGTGTTCCACGGCCGCCCCCGTATCGCGCTGCTGATAGGCGTGCAGGGCCAGCATGCCGTCCTTGAATGCCAACAGCATGCCCAGGCTCAGGCTGAGGGTGGGGAACGGCGCGGTAGCGATACCGCTGACCCACTCCACGCAGGTCCACAGAATACTGCTGATCATCTGGCTGCGATTCGCCGTGGAGCCTTCAACGTCGTCAATCTTGCGCTGCTGCTTCATGTCGTACAGCGCCTGGCGCAGATCCAGTAATGGGGTTTGCCCGTGGGTCGAGTCATAGCGCGGCGGACTCACGGAGGTTTTGTTCAAGTCCTCGGGTAATTGCGCCTTGGCCTCTTCCAGGAAGTTGCGTACGCGCGCCTGGGATTGAGCACCGACCCGCAGGGTGAAATAGCCGACCATGCCGGGAGTCTTTTTCAGCAGATAGTTGAACTGTCGCGCCTCACGAAAGCTGATGCCGTCGGGGGCGTTTGGGGTGTAAAGCAACGTCGGGAAACCGGCGTGGCTGAAGAGGAAGTTATCGATCACCCATTCGCCGTCTACCAGCAAGCGGTGGAGGGCGTAGGTGCCACGGACCTCGGTGCGGGTATCGCCCATGCTGGCAATGCTGCGTTCCAGCCAGTCGCCATCGACCCCGGCGATATGCCCTTGCAGGCGGCATTCCAGGGCGGCGTTCTGCATCTGCCGTTGGGTAATGCTCAGGGTGGCATTGCGCCGCAAGGCATAGTCGGCACTGCCGGCGTTGAGCAGCCGGCGTTTGACTTCGTTGATGTAGTGTTGGCCAACCCAGGTGCCGGTGATCGAGCGGGCGACCTTTTCAGCGGTCAGCGGGCTCAGGTCAACACCGGCCGGGCCTTTGAAGCGAGCTGCGCGCGAAAATTTCTCGTCAAGAAAGCCTACGCCGTCGGCGTAGCCATCGCGGTACAGCTGGGTGTAGGTCAGGGGGGCAGGGGTCCATGAGGCGAGCAGCGCCGGGGGCGAGAAGGCCCAGACCGTATCGGGGTCGATGTCGTTCTGACGGCGTCCGAGCAGTTCGTTCAGGCGTTTTCTGGCCCGTTCGTGCACGTAGGTGGAGAAGCCGGGAACGTGTGCATCGGACAACGGGAAGTCGTTGTAGGCCTGCAGTGCACCTTCGCTGTCTTGCGCCAGTTTCAGCAGTTTCTGGCGGTTGTCGACGCTGGTGGAGCGATACCAGTTCGGGGTGCCGAATTCATAGTCATCTACCCGGGTTGCCAGGACATGGGCCGACATGGCCTGGAGGCAGTCGGCATGCTTGCCGATATTGCCAAAGCGGATCTGTGTGTATTCCCGGGCGTGAAACTTGAAGCTCAGGCCCGTCAATACCTGTTTCATTGCATCGCGAAAACGCAGGGCAACCCGCTTGATCAGGTAGTCGGTGAGGCCGCCGCTGTCCTGGCTCCAGCCGAGGATATGGTTCTGGCACGCGATCTCACTGTCGAATGCCTGAAACTGCTGCTCGCGCGGTGCCTCGGGGGTGCATAACAGCACACGGATCACGCTGCCGTTGGCATCGGTCTGGCGCAGCACCCACATATCCTGCAACTGGGCTTCGTGCAGCGACAGGGTGGCGGCGCTCAGGCGCGGGTCGGTGCCTTGGCGCAGGCTCTGCACCAACTGGAAGTCCTCTTCAGTGAGGTGCCCCTGAAGCGAGGCGGTGTAGGCCAGCGCGTTGATCCGCTGGTCGAGCATCTGTTCGATTGCCCGGCTGACGGCGGGTTTGCCGTGCATCTGCTGCTGGGCGTCGGCAAAGTCGATACGTGGCTGCAGGGTGCTCAGCGTCTGCGCCAGCCAGGCGGGTGTCAGGTCCCGATAGGCCTTGGGTAGCGCGCCATCCCGGTAGGTGAGTGTGGTTTTGTTGAGGAAGTCCGAGCCCGCCAGTGCATCGCCGGTTTGCAGGCCGCGCAGGGCCAGGTCGATCAGGTTGCGGTCATGTTCGTACTCGCCGATGGGGTCCACGTAGCGCCGGGTGTTGATCACTAGGTGCTCGGGTATCAGGTCGTGGATGTCCAGCTCATCGCTCAGGCGTTCGAGCAGTTGGTAGCGGGCCAGTGCCTCGGGGCTGGTGACCGGGCTCAGCAGGTCGAGCAGGTGCTGGCGTGCCTCGTTGTAGCTCGCCAAGTGGGTGGCGAGTGTGGCCCGACGGTCTGCACTGGCGCTGCGGTACCAGTCCGGTGCGCTCTGGCGCAGGTAGCGCTCCAGCAAGCGGCGGGCGCGCCATGCCAGGCGTGGGCTGATGTCCGGCACAGAGGCGCTAATGGCTTGGTCCAGGTCACTGATCAGTTGAGCGGCTGACGGCTGCGGATTGTCGACTAGGCTCAGCGCCCGCTCGATGTCCTGGGTGCGCTTGGCGATCAGGGCGGCGTCGGTGTGTTCAAACAGCGGGGTCTTGTCGATCAGCGTCAATTCCAGTGGCCAGATCGCGGCCGGTGTTATATCGCGATAACGCACGGGCAGCAGTTGCATGAAGTCGCGCCGTTGCTCGGCATCGTCCATGCCTTGGCGCAAGTGCGTATTCAAGTGCGCCAGGGAGCCCAGGCACTCGATCCCGCGGGTGGGGGTAAACAGCATCACTTCACCCAGGGGCAGGGCAGAGCTCAGATCGCTGGGCACCGGGCTGGATTTCTCGGTCACCACGAAGGCCCCCGCCAGCTCGACGCTCTGTTCCTGATAACGCAAGGTCAGCGCATACAGTCCCGGGCGCAGCGTTATGCCCTGCGCTATACGCCCAAGCAAGGCCTGCTGTTGCGGGTGCAACAGGCGGTCCTCGGCACTGAGGGTTGTTGCATGGGCCAGGGCGACGTACCCGGCTTCAAAGGTCATAAAGGATTTGCGTGGCTTGCCATCTATCTGCTCATAGCGGTCGAGGTGCTGCAGATGGGCGTTGAGCGTGGTCTTGAGCGTTGCCACGCGGCTGGCCAGGTTGCTCTGGGTAAGCCCTCGGTAGAGCGGCCGGCTCTTGTTCAGATACAGCTGCCGATAGGACATCAGCATGCCGTTGAGTTTTTCCAGATAGGCCAGTGCAGCAGAGGGTTTGTGTTCGGGCACTAGCGGCACATCGACTTGAAGCAGGTGATGACCGATCTGATTGAGGTGGCTTTTGATGCCTTCAAAGGTTGGGGATGTGGTGCTCACAGGCACGCTCTCCATGCTGAGGATAAGAACCCTCAGCATGGGCAGCCGTGCCCTGGGCAGGGCGGTAGATAAGTAGCGGGCTCAGGCCCCGGTACGCACCGGGTCGCGGCTGGCAAGGGCCTTGAGGGCAGTGCTCAAGCCTTGGGCCGACTCGCCCACCAGCAGGTGCCAGATACCGCCGTCGAGCCGGCTGATGCCCTGGCAACCAAGGGTCTTGAGCTGGGATTCCGACAGCGCCCGATCATCGGCCAGGCGCAGGCGCAGGCGGGTCATGGCGACGCAATCGAGCTGCAGCACATTGTCGCCGCCGCCCAGTGCGTTCAGCCATTGTTCGGCCTGGGGCGGGGCAACGACGGCCACCGCGGGCTGAGGGCTGGGGGATGAGGGTGAGAGCTGGCCGGCTGTCGGCATGGCCAAGCGAATCTCATCGGCAATGCTGTCGGCCATCGGCCCCACCACCACCTGCAAGCTGCCGCCATTGCCAGGGCGCACCACGGCCATCGCCCCCAGGGCCTTGAGCTCGGCGTCCACGGCCTTGTTGCGGTCGACCATGTCCAGACGCAGACGGGTGGTGCAGGCGCCGACGCTGAGCAGGTTGTCGGCACCGCCCAGGGCGCGGATATAGGCACTGGCCCGCTGGTTATCACTCATCGCTTCGGCCTGTGCCACCTGGATATCTTCACGGCCAGGGGTCTTCAGGTTGAAGCGACGGATGCAGTAGTTGAACACGCTGTAGTAGATCACCGCGTAGGCCAGGCCCACCGGGATCACCAGCCAGCCATTGGTGGACTTGCCCCAGCCCAAAACCATGTCGATGAACCCACCGGAGAAGGTAAAGCCCAGGTGAATATCCAGCAGGTTGGTGACCGCCATCGACAGGCCGGTGAGCAGCGCATGCAGCAGGTACAGGAACGGCGCGAGGAACATAAAGGCGAATTCGATCGGCTCGGTGACCCCGGTGAGGAATGAGGTCAGGGCCATCGACAGGAAGATCCCGCCCATGATCTTGCGCCGCTCCGGCAGGGCGTTGCGGTACATCGCCAGGCACGCGGCGGGCAGGCCGAAGAGCATCACCGGGAACATGCCGGTCATGAACTGGCCGCCTTTGGGGTCGCCGGCAAAGTAGCGGGTCAGGTCGCCGGTGACCACTGCGCCGGTGGCCGGATCAGTGAAGCTGCCAAACACAAACCAGGCCATGTTGTTGAGGATATGGTGCAGCCCGGTGACGATCAGCAAGCGGTTGAACACGCCGAACACAAAGGCGCCGAGGCTGCCGCTTTCCATCAGCAGCACGCCAAAACTGTTGATGCCGTGCTGCACCGGCGGCCAGATCAGGCCGAAGATCACCCCCAGGCCCACCGCCGAAAACCCGGTGACAATCGGCACAAAGCGTCGCCCGCCAAAGAACGCCAGGTACTCCGGCAGCTTGATGTCCTTGAAGCGGTTGTACAGGGCCCCGGCCATCAGCCCGCTGACGATCCCGGCGAGCATGCCCATGTTGATGGTGCTGTCCATGACCTTGAGGGTGGAGACCATCACCAGGTAGCCAATGGCCCCGGCCAGTCCGGCGGTGCCGTTGTTGTCGCGGGCAAAGCCCACGGCGATGCCGATGGCGAAGATCAGCGCCAGGTTGGCAAAGATCGCTTGCCCGGCGTCGTGCATCACCGCGATGTTCAACAGGTCGGTGTCACCCAGGCGCAGCAGCAGGCCGGCAATCGGCAGGATGGCGATGGGTAGCATCAGCGCACGGCCCAGGCGTTGCAGGCCTTCGATAAACAATTGGTACATGGCGAGTCTCCTTTTTCTTGTTGTTGTCAGCTCAACGGCCAGTGGTGTTGGCAGGCTTGGCGCACGGCGCCGGCGCTGCTCAGGTTGAGCAGGGCCTGGCTCAGTTGCCGGCATTGCGCGGCGTCGAGGTGACGCACGCGGTCTTTGATGGCGGCAATCTGCGGCGGGCTGACGGACAGTTCCCGCACCCCCAGGCCCACCAGCACGGGGGTGGCCAGCGGGTCAGAGGCCAGGGCGCCGCACACGCCGACCCAGCGCCCGTGTTTGGCGGCGCCGCTGCAGGTCTGGGCGATCAGGCGCAGCAGCGCCGGGTGCAGGGCGTCGACCCGTGCGGCCAGGCCGGCATGGTCGCGGTCCATGGCCAGGGTGTACTGGGACAGGTCATTGGTGCCGATCGACAAAAAGTCCGCGTGCTCGGCCAGTTGCTCAGCCATCAGCGCGGCGGCCGGGACTTCGATCATCACCCCCAGTTCCGGGCGCTGGGTCAGTTGCAGTTCGGCGCACAGTTCATCGAGGCGCTGGCGAATGTGCAGCAACTCGTCGACTTCACTGACCATCGGCAACAGGATCCGGCAACGTTGCAACGGGCTGACCTGCAGCAGGGCACGCAGTTGCTGGTCGAGCAGTTCCGGGCGCACCTGGGCCATGCGAATACCGCGCAGGCCCAGTACCGGATTGGCTTCGGCGGGCAAGGGCAGGTAGTCGAGTTGCTTGTCGCCGCCGACATCAATGGTGCGGATGATCACCGATTTGTCGCCCATGGCGTCCATTACCGCTTGATAGGCCTGGCGCTGTTCCTGTTCATCGGGCGCGGTGCGGCGGTCGACAAACAGAAACTCGGTGCGCAACAGACCCACGCCATCGGCGCCGTTGTCATAGGCGATCTGCGCCTCGCTGCTGGAGGCGACATTGGCGGCCACTTCAATGCCCACGCCATCCAGGGTGCTGGCGGCAGCATGGGCCTGGGCCTGTTGCAGCTGGCGCCGCTGTTTCTGCGCATCGCGGATCTGGTGGACCTGGGCGTGGCGGGCATCGTCCGGGTTGAGTTCCAGGCGCCCATTGGCGGCGTCCAGCACCACCCGTTGCCCTTGGGTTATTGCCAATACTTCACTGCCCAGCGCCACCACGCAGGGCAAGTCTTTGCCCCTGGCCAGGATCGCCACATGGGACGTGGCGCCGCCTTCGGCCATGCAGATACCGGCCGCGTTTTGCGCGCTCAGTTGCAGCAGGTCCGAAGGTGTCAGCTCGTGGGCGACAACAATCGCGCCGGCGGGCAATTCGAACTGCCACGCCTCACCCAAAAGCGCGCGCAGCACCCGTTGCTGCAAGTCCCGCAGGTCGTTGGCACGTTCGGCAAACAACGGCTTGCCCAAGCCCAGCAACACCGCGCATTGGGCCTGGATCGCATCGCGCCAGGCATGGGTGGCGGCGCTGCCGTGCTCGATGGCAGCGGTGGCGGCCTCCAGCAGGGTCGGGTCTTCCAGCAGCGCCAGGTGGGCGGCGAAGATCTCTTCTTCCTCGACGGCCTGGCGCTGGCGGGCGTGCTCCAGGGTATTGCGGATTTCGCCGCGCACCTGTTCCAGGGCGCTGTCCAGGTGCTGCAACTGCTCATGGCGCGCATGGTTACGTGGGTCTTCTGGCAACTCGATGCTGTTGAGCCGGAACAACGGCCCGCAGACCAGGCCCGGCGCGGCGCACACCCCTTGCAATACGCCTGCTTCACGGTTGACTGGACGCGCAGCGGCTATCACCGGGGCCTGTACGGCTTCGGCAGTGGTGAGCGAAAGGGCGGCGACCAGTGCCTGCAGCGCCGCGTCGCAATCCTGGCCACGGCACGTGACCTGCACTTCATCCTGTTCACCAATGCCCAGCCCCATCAAGCCGATCAGGCTGGCGCACGACGCCGATTTGCCGGCGAAATGCAGCTGCGACAGGCTGCTGAAACCCTGGGCGGTCTTGCGGATCAGCGCGGCGGGCCGCGCATGCAAACCGCCCCGGTGGGTGATGCGCACGCTGGCACTGGCATGCGCCTGGGCGGTGTCGGCCATCACGGGCTGCACGACGCCAGCCTGACGCGCAACGATGCGCAGCAGGGCTTCGCCGACCTTGACGGCGTTCACGGCCACGGGGCGCAGTTCGAACTGCTCACTGTTAGTGAGGATGATCAGGCTGACCAGGCTTTTGCACTGGCGGGCGATGCGATCCAGGTCAAAGCGCACCAGGGGCTGCCCATTGCTGACCCATGCGCCTTGCTGGACCAGCAAGGCAAAGCCTTCGCCTTGCAGTTCGACGGTGTCGATGCCCACATGCAGCAGCACCTCGGCGCCATTGTCGGCGCGGATGGTCAGGGCGTGGCCGGTACGGGCAACGTGGATCACGACCCCGGCACACGGCGCATGCAGGCAATCGTTGAGGGGGTCGATGGCAATCCCGTCGCCCATGGCGCCACTGGCGAACACGTCGTCAGGCACATTGCCCAGGGTCAGCACTGGCCCGCTGAGGGGGGCGCTGAGGGTGAGGTCATTATTATTGTCGGGCATGGGCACGGTACTCATCAGGAAACGACAGAAATCAACTCAGTGGGTGCGAGTGACTTTGCTCAGGTGGCGGGGCTGGTCCGGGTCCATGCCCCGGGCCTGCGCCAGGCCGGCGGCCATCACGTAGAAGCTCTGGATTGCCAGGATCGGGTCCAGGGCCGGGTGTTCGGCGCGGCTGAGGGTCAGGTCGCGTTCGGCGATATCGTCGGGCGCGGCCAGCAGCACCCGAGCCCCGCGCTGGCGCATTTCCGTGGCCAGGCTCAGCAGTCCCGGCTGTTCGGCGCCGCGTGGGGCGAACACCAGCAACGGGTAGTTATCGTCGATCAAGGCCATCGGCCCGTGGCGCACTTCGGCGCTGCTGAAGGCTTCGGCCTGGATCGCCGAGGTTTCCTTGAGCTTGAGCGCGGCTTCCTGGGCGATGGCAAACCCGGCGCCACGGCCGATGACCATCAGGCGCTGGCAGTCGCGCAGGGCGTCGATGGCCAGGCTCCAATCCTGGGTCGCCGCTTCGCGCAGGCCGGCAGGCAGGGCGTGGCAAGCTTCGAGCAGGCCGTCTTCCTGGTTCCAGTGCCCGACCAACTGGGCGCTGGCGCTCAAGGTGGCGATAAAACTCTTGGTCGCGGCCACGCTACGCTCGGGGCCGGCGCACAGCGGCACATGGAATTCGCAGGCGGCTTCCAGGGGCGAGTCTTCGGCGTTGACCATCGACACACTCAAGGCCCCGCGCTTGCGCAGCAGGCGCAGGCTGTTGACCAGGTCCGGGCTCTGCCCCGACTGAGAGAAGCCGAAGGCCGCCTGGCCGCTGACTTTCAGCGGCGCCTGCGCCAGGGTCACCACCGACATCGGCAGCGACGCCACGGGAACGCCCACATGCTGCATGGTCAGGTAGGCGAAGTAACTGGCGGCGTGGTCCGAACTGCCACGGGCGACGGTCATCGCCACTTGCGGCGGCTGGCGGCGCAGGCGGCGGGCGACCTCGGCCAGCAGCGGGTCGAGGCATTGCAGTTGGGCCGCGACGGCCTCACAGGAGGACAGGGCCTCTTCAAGCATTTTTGAAGTCAATGGTTTCTCCTTCGACCATTACGTCGGTGAGGTGCAGGGAGCGGTCCAGGCGCACGCAGTCGGCAAAGCTGCCGGGTTGCAGGCGGCCGCGTTGTTCCAGGCCCAGGTAATCCGCAGGAAATTGCGACAGGCGCTGTGAGGCTTCGCTGATGGGCAGGCCGATCTTCACCAGGTTGCGCAGCGCCTGATCCATGGTCAGGGTGCTGCCGGCCAGGGTGCCGTCGGCCAGGCGTACGCCGCCCAGGCATTTGGTCACGGTGTGGCTGCCCAGCTTGTATTCGCCGTCGGGCATGCCGGCGGCGGCGGTGGAGTCGGTGACGCAGTACAGGCAGGGGATCGAACGCAGGGCCACGCGCATGGCCCCGGGGTGTACGTGCAACAGGTCCGGGATCAGTTCGGCGTATTGCGCGTGGGCCAGTGCGGCACCGACGATGCCCGGCTCGCGGTGATGCAGCGGGCTCATGGCGTTGTACAGGTGGGTGAAGCTGGTGGCGCCGGCGGCCAGCGCTGCGACGCCTTCTTCATAGCTGCCCAGGGTGTGGCCGATCTGCATACGCACGCCGCGTTGGCTGAGGGTGCGGATCAGGCCGTCATGCCCAGCGATTTCCGGGGCAATGGTGATGACCCGGATCGGTGCCAGGCGCAGGTACTCCTCGACCTCGGCCATCAATGCCGTGTGGGCAAAGTTGGGCTGTGCGCCGAGTTTTCCTGGGTTGATGTAGGGGCCTTCGAGATGCACCCCCAGCACCCGGGCGCTGCCGGTTGGACGGTTTTCGCAGAACTGGCCGAGTTCGCCGAGCACGCGGGAGATTTCCTCGACCGGTGCAGTCATGGTGGTGGCCAGCAGCGAAGTGGTGCCGAAGCGCACATGGGTGCGGGTGATGGTCTCGAAGGCACTGCGGCCTTCCATGATGTCCTTGCCGCCGCCGCCGTGTACATGCAGGTCGATAAAACCCGGCAGCAGGTAGGGCAGGTCGTTGTCGGCCGGGTCGCAAGGCACACCTTCGACGGCGCTGACCCGGCCTTCGTGGTGCACCAGGCGGCCGCGCATCCAGCCGTGGGGCGTGAGGATATTATCTTCGGACATGGCAGTTCTCTAAGGCCGCAGTTCGGCGGAAAAGTCGTACCTACGCAGCTCAGCGACAAAGTCGTAGTAGTCGTTGCGGCAGTAGGTGTCGGTGATTTCGATCGGCGTGTTGTCGGCGGTGTAGCCGACCCGGGTCATCAGCAGCATGGCGGTGCCGGGGGCGATGCCCACCAGGGCGGCGAACTCATCCGAGGCGTTGATGGCCTGGATGTGTTGCAGGGCCCGCACCACCGGTTTGCCGATGCCTTCCAGGTATTCGTAGAGCGAGCTGCCGATGGCCTGGGGGGTGGGCACGATCGAGGCGGGCAGGGCGCTCATTTCAATGGCCATCACGGTGTCATCTGCCTTGCGCAGGCGCTTGAGCCGCGCCACTTTGTCGGTGGGCGACAGGCACAGGCGGATCAGCTCTTCGTGGGTCGGCGGGGTGATCTCGCGCACCAGCCACTGGGAACTGGGTGCAAACCCCTTGAGCCGCAGCATTTCGCTGAACCCCGAGAGGCGCGACAGCGGCTGTTCCAGGCGTGGCGTAATAAACGTGCCAGAGCCCTGGCTGCGGCGGATCAGGCCTTGGGCAAACAACACTTCCAGCGCTTTACGGGCGGTGACCCGGGAAATACCCAACTGCTCGCTGAGCACACGCTCCGAGGGCAAGGCCTGCTCGGATTTCCACTGGCCAGCATGGATCGCCGCTTCGAGGTTGCGGGCCAGTTGCAGGTACAACGGCGTGGATTGTCGGTCGTCTGGACGCAGGGTCTGGATGGGATTCATCTGTAGGGTTTCCGATGCGTTATTGGAGTGTTGTCGCCCGGTAATGGCCGGAAATTAATACCACTTAAATACCATGTCAATTCCGCCAAAAGCGTGCGGAACCGGCTTGCAGGGCACTTTTTCAGGGGGTGGTATCAAGTGGTATTAGAGAGGTCTTTGTCGCGCGCAGAAACGCACAGCCCCCGCCGATGAAATGGTATTCACCGGCAGGGGCTGTGGCAGAGGCAGGTTTTTTTTGAATTATTTTACCAACGGTCGAAGTTACGGACGGATCTCGATCATCGTGCCGTCCTTGACCAGGTTCCACACTTCGCGCATGTCGACATTGCGCATGCCGATGCAGCCGTCGGTCCAGTCCAGGGTGTGGAACCACTGTTCCGGGTACTCCTCACTGTCTGGCGTGCCGTGGATCATGATCATGCTGCCGGGCTTGACCCCTTCGCGGCGGGCGCGGGCGGCATCGCTGATATTGGGGTAGGAGATATGCATGGACAGGTTGAAACGGTCGCTGGTCTTGCGCCAGTCGATCCAGTAGAAGCCTTCCGGGGTGCGGCGGTCGCCTTCGATCAGCTTGTGGCCCTTGGGGTTCTTGCCCAGGGAGATGCGGTAGGTCTTCAGCGGTTTGCCGTCGTGGATCAGTTGCAACTGATGGGCGGACTTGAGCACCAGGATCTTATCGACGGTTTTACCGCCCAGGGTTTGCAGGGTGGTGGCTGACGACAGGGTGACGAACGACAGGCAGAGCAGAGCAAGCAACCAACGCATTGCAGCGGTATCCCTTTGACGGTGACCTTCGATTGTTATTGTGCAGGGTGAGTCAAGGGTGGCACCGATTCGCTGCGCACGGGAAACACCTGTTGCCGACGGTCGGCGAAAAAGCATTCTAGGGTACGCCGTACCGTGCGGAAAGCCAGGTCGGACCAAGGGATGTCCGCTTCATCGAACAGTTTGACTTCCAGGCTCTCGGGGCCGGCGGCAAAGTCCAGGTCGATCAGTTCGGCGCGGTAGAAGATATGCACCTGGCTGATGTGCGGTACGTCGATCAGCGTGTAGATCGTCAGGTTGCGCACCCTGGCGCAGGCTTCTTCGAGGGTTTCGCGCATTGCGCCCTGTTCCACGGTCTCGCCGTTTTCCATAAAACCTGCCGGCAGGGTCCAGTAGCCCAGGCGCGGCTCGATGGCGCGCCGGCACAGCAGCACTTGGTTGCCCCAGACGGGCAGGGTGCCGGCGACGATATTGGGATTCTGATAGTGAATGGTCTGACAGTGGTCACATACATAACGCAGGCGCGCGTCGCCTTCGGGAATGCGCTGGATGACCGGTTTACCGCACTGGCTGCAGAAGTTCATGCTTGGGTTCCTGGGGACTGCGCCTATCTTGGCGTGCAGGGCAGTGGCCTGCAAGTTGTCGTTTAGCGACACCGCCGGGGTTTTGGGGTTGGGCACCCGTACGCTTTGGTGCATGATGCAAGGTAGCCAACAGATCGAGATGACTCATGCTGGACGAGCTACTTCGCCGGGTAACCAATCACACGCCACGCACGCTGGAAACTGACAGCCGTTTCCCCGAGGCCGCCGTGCTGGTGCCGATTACCCGCAGTGACGAACCCGAGCTGATCCTGACCCTGCGTGCCAGCGGCCTGTCGACCCATGGCGGCGAAGTGGCGTTTCCGGGTGGGCGCCGCGACCCCGAAGACCCGGACCTGGTGTTCACCGCGCTGCGCGAGGCCGAAGAGGAAATCGGCCTGCCACCGGGCCTGGTGGAAGTGATCGGGCCCTTGAGCCCCCTGATCTCCCTGCACGGCATCCGCGTGACCCCGTATGTGGGCGTGATCCCCGACTATGTCGAATACCTGGCCAACGATGCCGAGATTGCCGCCGTATTCAGCGTGCCCCTGGAGTTTTTCCGCCAGGACCCGCGTGAGCACACCCACCGTATCGACTACCAGGGCCGCAGTTGGTACGTGCCCAGCTATCGCTTTGGTGAATACAAGATCTGGGGCCTGACGGCGATCATGATCGTCGAGTTGATTAACCTGCTCTATGACGATGCCGATATCAGCCTGCACCGTCCGCCGAAAAGCTTTATCAATACTTAAGCCATCGTTTGAATGGCAAGCCGTGAGGGAAGACCATGAAATACCGCCTGGGCGATGCCCGCGTCGAGACACATCCAGATAGCTGGGTAGCCCCCAATGCCACGCTGGTGGGCAAGGTCAAGCTGGAGGAGGGCGCCAACGTCTGGTTCAACGCGGTGTTGCGCGGCGACAACGAACTGATCCTGATCGGCAAGAACAGCAACGTGCAGGACGGCAGCGTGATGCACACCGACATGGGCTACCCGCTGACCCTGGGCACAGGTGTGACGGTGGGGCATAACGCCATGCTGCATGGCTGTACCGTCGGCGACTACAGCCTGATTGGCATCAATGCGGTGATCCTCAACGGCGCCAAGATTGGCCGGCACTGCATCATCGGCGCCAATTCGTTGATCGGCGAAGGCAAGGAAATCCCTGATGGCTCGCTGGTAATGGGCTCCCCCGGCAAGGTGGTGCGGGAATTGACCGAGCAACAGAAGAACATGCTGGAGGCCAGTGCTGCGCACTATGTGCATAACTCTCAGCGCTACGCCCGTGACCTGGTCGAGCAGCCGGAATGAACCCGGTTGAACGCCCCGTCGCCTCGCCCTGCGTGAGCATTTGTGCGCTGGATGACGACGATATCTGCACCGGTTGCCAGCGCAATGTCGACGAAATCACCCGTTGGAGCCGCATGGACAACGCCGAGCGCCGGGTGGTGCTGGGGTTATGTCATGAGCGGGCTAAGGCCAGTGGGGTGTTGTGGATGATTCCTGGGAAATCTGGCGCCTGACAGGGCGCTATCGCAGGCAAGCCAGCTCCCTCATTTTGAAATGCATTCCAATGTGGGGGCTGGCTTGCCTGCGATGAGGCCCCTCCAGACGACATCCCTTTAATTGTGTACCCTGTGCGCATTACCCACAGGTCCCTCGCCCCATGCTCTTCCTGATCGCCTATATCAGCAGCGTCGTGCTGATCAACTTCGCCTTTTCCACCGCCCCGCACCTGGATGTCATCTGGTCCGCCTGGGGTGGCCTGGTGTTTATCCTGCGGGACATGGTGCAAACGCGCTTCGGCCACGGGGCGATTATCGCCATGCTCGCGGCGCTGGTGCTGTCCTACATCACCTCCGATCCATCCATCGCCCTGGCCAGCGCCACGGCGTTCGCGGTCTCCGAGTGCATCGACTGGCTGGTCTTCAGCATCACCAAGCGCCCGTTGCATGACCGGCTGTGGATCAGCTCGGCGCTGAGCATTCCCCTCGATACCTTTATCTTTTTTGGCCTGATCGGCGCGTTGACGCCGGCGGTGGTCGGTACCGCCCTGGCCTCGAAATTTGCCGGGGTCACCGTGGTTTGGCTGGCCATGGCCTGGCGTTTGCGGCGCCAGCGTGTCGCCAACTGAGGCCAATGCCCGCCGTTCATGTAAAATGCCGGCCTTTCTCCCCCTGATCCGCTCCCCTGAGGACCTGAGATGACCCGAATCGGAACTCCATTGTCGCCAACCGCGACCCGCGTATTGATGTGTGGCTGCGGTGAGCTGGGCAAGGAAGTGGTAATTGAGCTGCAGCGCCTGGGCGTTGAAGTGATTGCCGTGGATCGCTACGCCAACGCGCCGGCCATGCAGGTGGCGCATCGCAGCCACGTGATCAACATGCTCGACGGCGCAGCCCTGCGTGCGGTGATCGAGGCGGAAAAGCCGCACTTCATCGTCCCGGAAATCGAAGCCATTGCCACCGGCACCCTGGTGGAACTGGAGGCTGAAGGCTTTACCGTGATCCCCACCGCCCGTGCGGCGCTGTTGACCATGAACCGTGAAGGCATCCGCCGCCTGGCCGCTGAAGAGCTGGATCTGCCGACCTCGCCGTACCATTTTGCCGACACCGTGGAAGACTACCGCAAGGCCGTCGAAGACCTCGGCTTCCCCTGCGTGGTCAAGCCGGTGATGAGTTCGTCAGGCAAGGGCCAGAGCCTGTTGCGTAGCGCCGATGACGTGCAGAAAGCCTGGGACTACGCCCAGGAAGGCGGGCGTGCAGGTAAAGGTCGGGTGATCATCGAAGGGTTTATCGACTTCGACTACGAAATCACCCTGCTGACCGTGCGTCACGTCGGTGGCACCACCTTCTGCGCGCCTGTCGGCCATCGTCAGGAGAAGGGCGACTACCAGGAATCCTGGCAGCCCCAGGCCATGAGCCCGGCGGCCCTGGCCGAATCCGAGCGCGTCGCCAAAGCCGTGACCGAGGCCCTGGGTGGTCGTGGTCTGTTTGGGGTCGAGCTGTTTATCAAGGGCGACCAGGTGTGGTTCAGCGAAGTCTCGCCGCGCCCTCACGACACCGGGCTGGTGACCTTGATTTCCCAGGACTTGTCGCAGTTTGCCCTGCACGCGCGGGCGATTCTTGGCCTGCCGATCCCATTGATCCGCCAGTTCGGGCCTTCGGCTTCGGCGGTGATTCTGGTGGAAGGGCAATCGACCCAGACGGCGTTCGCCAACCTCGGCGCGGCCCTGAGCGAGCCGGATACCGCACTGCGTCTGTTCGGCAAGCCAGAAGTGAATGGCCAGCGCCGCATGGGCGTGGCGTTGGCGCGGGATGAGTCGATCGAGGCTGCCCGGGCCAAGGCGACCCGTGCTTCTCAAGCGGTGGTTGTAGAGCTGTAAAAGCATCGCGGGCAAGCCCGCTCCCACATGTGGAAGGCGTTCCAGTGTGGGAGCGGGCTTGCCCGCGATAGCGCTCTATCAGGCGACCTTGTTCAAATCGTTATCCCGCGTCTCTTTCAGGCACAGCACCGCAATCAAACTGAGCAACGCTGCCGCCGACACATACCCGCCGACATAACTCAGCCCACCCATCGCCACCAGTTTGGTCGCGAAAAACGGTGCGGCCGAAGCCCCGACAATCCCGCCCAGGTTATACGCCGCCGACGCCGCGGTATAACGCACGCGTGTCGGAAACAGTTCCGGCAACAACGCCCCCATCGGCGCAAAGGTCACGCCCATCAGGAACAGTTCCAGGCACAGGAACAGCGCCACCGCCCAGGTCGAGCCGTGGGTCAGCAATGGTTCCATGGTGAAGCCCGAAAGAATCGCCAGCAC
Organism: Pseudomonas sp. WS 5412; assembly: GCF_012985615.1. Classification (NCBI taxonomy): domain Bacteria; kingdom Pseudomonadati; phylum Pseudomonadota; class Gammaproteobacteria; order Pseudomonadales; family Pseudomonadaceae; genus Pseudomonas; species Pseudomonas sp. WS 5412. The sequence goes on along the minus strand of NZ_JAARMB010000018.1, from coordinate 28,213 downwards.
CGCACCGACGATCAACACCGGCTTGCGCCCATAGCGGTCACTCGCCAGGGCTGCCAGCGGCGTGGCCGCGCCCATGAACAACACGGCAAAGCACAGCAGGGCGAGGAAGGTTTCGCGGCTGTAGCCCAGGGTGCTCACGCCATAGCTCAGGGAAAACGCCGTGGTGATATAGAACAGCGCATAGCACACCACCATCGCGGCCGCGCCCAGCAGCACCTGCAACCAATGCTGGCTGAACAGCTCCACCAGCGGCACTTTCACCGGTTTTTCCTTGGCCACGGCGTTGGCGAACACCGGGGTTTCATGCAGTTTGAGGCGCGCATACAGGCCCACCATCACCAGCGCAGCACTGAGCAGGAACGGAATGCGCCAGCCCCAGCTACGGAATTGTTCATCGTCCAGGTTCATCGCCAGGATCAGGAACAGCCCATTGGCCGCCAAAAAGCCAATGGAAGGCCCCAACTGCGGGAACATGCCGAACCAGGCACGCTTGCCCTTGGGCGCGTTTTCGGTGGCCAGCAGCGCGGCGCCGCCCCATTCCCCGCCCAGCCCCAGGCCCTGGCCGAAACGCAGCACGCACAACAGGATCGGGGCCCAGGCACCAATGGTGTCGTAACCCGGCAACAGGCCGATCAGGGTGGTACACACGCCCATCAACAGCAAGGAGGCCACCAGCGTCGACTTGCGCCCGATGCGGTCACCGAAGTGGCCGAACAGCGCCGAACCCAGTGGCCGCGCGATAAAGGCGATACCGAAGGTCAGGAACGCCGCCAGCATCTGCGCGGTGCCGGAACTCTGCGGGAAGAACACCGGGCCGATCACCAGCGCGGCGGCCGTGGCGTAGATATAGAAGTCGTAGAACTCGATGGCGGTGCCGATGATGCTCGCGGTGGCGACCCGGCTGGTCGAGTTGGTCGGGGCGGCGGGAGCGGCCTCGTTATAGGTGGTGCTCATTGAGGTATCCCTGATGGTCATTGCGCGCTTGGCGCGGATTGTTATTGGTCTTGCACCCATGGATCAGGGCAGTGCGCGGCGTTGGCTCGGGATGGGAGCGGGTACCGGTCAGACACGGGGTTGCGGTGCCTGGACACGCTCAGTGCGGATAGCACGCGGTCGGGCGGGGCTTGGGTAAGCGCGATTGATTATAGGAAGGGGGTTGCGCTGCAAACAAGGGCTGGAGCGCGGTCTTAGCGGCTGAAAACATCAAATGTGGGAGAAGCGGGCGCCTCGGTGTATCAGTGACACTGAGGTGAGGCTATCGCGGGCAAGCCCGCTCCCACACGGGCTTGTCCACCGTGAGTCAGGTGGCAATCGGCGCTGAGCCGATATGCCAGATCAACACCTTGCTCACCCGATTGTCTTCAGTTTCGAGGATTTCCAGGCGATAACGGCCGATCTTCACGCACACCGAGCAATCGGGAATGGTCTCCAGCGCTTCGGTCACCAGGCCGTTGAGGGTCTTGGGACCGTCGCTAGGCAGGTGCCAGCCCAGGCACTTGTTCAGCTCGCGGATCGACACGGCACCGTCGATCACATAGCGGCCGTCAGGCTGGGGCTGGATCAGCGGGTTGTCCAGGCTCTGCTCGCTTTCGAATTCGCCGACGATCTCCTCCAGAATGTCTTCCAGGGTGACGATACCCAGCACTTCACCGTACTCGTCCACCACCATGCCCAGGCGGCGTTGCTGCTTGTGGAAGTTGAGCAATTGCAGTTGCAGCGGCGTGCTTTCCGGGACGAAGTACGGCTCGTGGCAGGCTGCGAGCAGGGCTTCCTTGGTCAGGCTGGCATCGGGCAGCAGGTGCTGGATCTGCCGGGTGTTGAGCACCGCCTCGACCTGGTTGATATCGCTGTGGAACACCGGCAGCCGCGTGCGCTTGGAGCTGCGCAGTTGTTCGATGATCTCCTCGATAGGGTCGTCGAGGTTGATGCCATCGACTTCGCTGCGCGGCACCAGGATGTCATTGACGGTAATGTTGTCCAGGGCGTGGATACCCGGCATGCCCGGCCGAGGGTCGTCGTTCGCGTCAGAGGCTTGCTCGTCGGACGGGTCGCTCTGTGGCTCGTCGCTTTTCTTGACGATCCCCGACTTGCGTTCGAAAGGGCGCAGCAACAGCAGGCTGAGGCCATTGAGCAGCCAGGCCAGGGGATAGAGGATTTTCAGCGGCACACCCAGCAGCGTATTGCCAAACCCCAGCACCGCGTGCGGATAGCGGGTGGCGAGGGTGCGCGGCAGGTAGTCGGCCAGCACCAGCAACAGCCCGCTGGAGACCAGCCAACCCAGCCAGGGACCGTTTTCGGCCCAGGCATAGATCGCCAGCAGGGTGCACAGAATCACCACCACCGCGCGGCACAGGGTGTTGCACAGGATCAGGCTGTTGCGCGGGAAGTTGAGGCGGGCGGCGGCCTTGTCGCCCTGGCGCGTACCGGGGCGCAGGGCCAGCAAATGGAGCTGGGCCGCCTCGATGGCGGTAAACAGCGCCGACCACAAGACCAGCAGCGCGACTACCGCGAGCATCGGCTCAAGGGGCAAGTTGTGCATGATTGCCGCCCGTCAGATATGCAGGATGAATTCGCGAACCAGCTTGCTGCCGAAATACGCCAGCATCAGCAGGCAGAAACCGGCCAGGGTCCAGCGGATCGCCTTGTGCCCGCGCCAGCCCAGGCGATTGCGGCCCCACAGCAGCACGCTGAACACCACCCAGGCCAGGCACGCCAGCAGGGTTTTGTGCACTAGGTGCTGGGCGAACAGGTTCTCGACGAACAGCCAGCCGGAAATCAGCGACAGCGACAGCAGCGTCCAGCCGGCCCAGAGGAAACCGAACAGCAGGCTTTCCATGGTCTGCAGCGGCGGGAAGTTCTTGATCAGCCCGGAAGGGTGCTTGTGCTTGAGCTGGTGGTCCTGCAAGAGCAGCAGCAACGCCTGGAACACGGCGATGGTGAACATGCCGTAGGCCAGGATCGACAGCAGGATATGCGCGAGGATGCCCGGCTCCTCGTCGATCACCTGCACCGTGCCGGTAGGGGCAAATTGCGCCAGCAGCACTGTCAGCATCCCCAGGGGGAAGAGCAGCAACAGCAGGTTCTCCACCGGGATCCGCGCGCAGGCCAGCAGCGTCAAGGCAATGACCGCAGCGGCAATCAGGCTGGCGGCGCTGAAAAAATCCAGGCCCAGGCCCACTGGTGTCATCAGGTGGGTGAACAGGCTGGCAGCGTGGGCCAGCAAGGCGAACACGCCGAGGCCGGCCAGCAGGCGTTTGTCCGCCCTGGCGCGTTGGGCCAGACGGGTGCCCTGGTAGAGGGTCGCAGCGGCATACAAGAGTGCGGCGGCGAGACTGGGTAGCAAACTGGGTGACAAAGGGAGCATAAATCCTGTTAGGCAAGCCCGAAAGCCGATGAGTTTGGCACACACCTGCGTTCCACGAAAGACCAGCGGGCCAGACAGCGGGTGTGCATGACGGCAGTCTTCGCTATAATCCGCGACCTGCCCACGCCGCAGGCTCGCCAAGCGCTGTTTTTAATAGCGATTTACACAGCCTGGGCCGCCATTACCTCGGTCTACCGATGCACTTCGATGAATAGGGCCTGAAAGGATCGCGCATGTTTGAAAACTTGACTGACCGTCTCTCGCAGACGCTGCGCCATGTCACCGGCAAGGCCAAGCTGACCGAGGACAATATTAAAGACACCCTGCGCGAAGTGCGCATGGCGTTGCTCGAAGCCGACGTTGCCTTGCCTGTGGTCAAGGATTTCGTCAACTCGGTCAAGGAGCGTGCGGTCGGCACTGAAGTGTCCCGCAGCCTGACGCCGGGCCAGGCCTTTGTGAAGGTCGTCCAGGCCGAGCTCGAAAGCCTGATGGGTGCGGCCAACGAAGACCTGAACCTCAGCGCCGTGCCGCCGGCCGTGGTGTTGATGGCCGGTTTGCAGGGGGCGGGCAAGACCACCACCGCTGCCAAGCTGGCGCGCTTCCTTAAAGAGCGCAAGAAAAAATCCGTGATGGTGGTGTCGGCGGACGTGTACCGTCCGGCCGCGATCAAGCAGCTGGAAATGCTCGCCGGTGAAATCGGCGTGACCTTTTTCCCGTCCGATCTGAGCCAGAAGCCGGTCGACATCGCCAACGCTGCCATTAAAGAAGCCAAGCTCAAGTTCATCGACGTGGTGATCGTCGATACCGCCGGTCGCCTGCACATCGACGAAGAGATGATGGGCGAGATCAAGGCGCTGCATGCCGCGATCAACCCGGTAGAAACCCTGTTCGTGGTCGATGCCATGACCGGCCAGGACGCGGCGAACACCGCCAAGGCCTTTGGTGATGCCCTGCCGCTGACCGGCGTGATCCTGACCAAGGTCGACGGTGATGCCCGTGGCGGTGCCGCACTGTCGGTGCGCGCAATCACCGGTAAGCCGATCAAGTTCATCGGTATGGGCGAGAAGACCGAAGCGCTCGAGCCGTTCCACCCTGAGCGGATCGCCTCGCGGATCCTCGGCATGGGCGACGTGCTCAGCCTGATCGAGCAGGCCGAGCAGACCCTCGACAAGGACAAGGCCGACAAACTGGCCAAGAAGCTGAAAAAGGGCAAGGGCTTCGACCTCGAAGACTTCCGCGATCAGCTGCAACAGATGAAGAACATGGGCGGCCTCGGCGGCCTGATGGACAAGCTGCCGAACATCGGCGGTGTGAACCTGGCGCAAATGGGCAATGCCCAGGGTGCGGCAGAGAAGCAGTTCAAGCAGATGGAAGCCATCATCAACTCCATGACCCCGGCCGAGCGCCGCGACCCTGAGCTGATCAGCGGTTCGCGCAAACGTCGGATCGCCATGGGTTCCGGCACCCAGGTGCAGGACATTGGTCGCTTGATCAAGCAGCACAAGCAGATGCAAAAGATGATGAAGAAATTCTCCGCCAAAGGCGGCATGGCCAAAATGATGCGCGGCATGGGCGGTATGATGCCCGGCCGTGGCATGCCGAAGATGTAAAGAATTCGCGCAAGGGCTTGCTCTTGCGCAGACCCACAAGGATGTGGGATCTCCAGCAAACCCGCCGTTGGCGGGAGCTGACTCGCCGTTTTAACCGACGGCTCTATAGCAGATCTGAATGGCCCGCGGTCAGGCGCCGGAAAAAGACATTTGCAAAAGTCCGGATATTCCTTAGAATATGCGGCCTTTCGGGCACCCATGCCCGCTGTGCATTTAGATTTGCAGCACCGACTACAGGAACGATGTTCACATGCTAACAATCCGTCTTGCCCTTGGCGGCTCCAAAAAGCGCCCGTTTTACCACTTGACCGTAACCGACAGCCGCAACCCGCGCGACGGTTCGCACAAGGAACAGGTTGGTTTCTTCAACCCTGTTGCTCGTGGTCAAGAAGTTCGTCTGTCCGTGAACCAAGAGCGCGTAGCCTACTGGCTGAGCGTTGGTGCACAGCCTTCCGAGCGTGTTGCCAAGTTGTTGAAGGACTCGGCTAAGGCCGCAGCCTGAGCAATATGAACGCGACGCCAGCTGTTGCTGATGATTTGATCGTTATCGGCAAGATTTACTCTGTTCATGGCGTTCGCGGCGAAGTGAAGGTGTATTCCTTTACTGATCCGACTGAAAACCTGTTGCAGTACAAGACCTGGACGCTCAAGCGCGAAGGTAGTGTGAAACAGGTCGAGCTGGTCAGTGGACGTGGGAACGATAAGTTCCTGGTCGCAAAGCTCAAGGGTCTCGATGATCGTGAAGAAGCGCGTCTTCTGGCCGGTTATGAGATCTGCGTGCCGCGCAACCTGTTCCCTGAATTGACCGACGGCGAGTACTACTGGTACCAGCTGGAAGGTCTGAAGGTTATTGATCAACTCGGGCAATTGCTCGGGAAAATCGACCATCTTCTGGAAACCGGCGCCAATGATGTAATGGTGGTCAAGCCTTGCGCTGGCAGCCTGGATGATCGCGAACGCCTGTTGCCCTATACCGAGCAATGCGTGTTGGCCGTCGACCTGGCAGCGGGCGAGATGAAGGTGGAATGGGACGCGGACTTCTAAGCGTGGCTAATTTGCGCATTGAAGTGATCAGTTTGTTTCCCGAGATGTTTTCTGCCATCAGCGAGTACGGCATCACCAGTCGGGCGGTGAAACAAGGGCTCTTGCAGCTCACTTGTTGGAACCCGCGAGACTACACGACGGATCGACATCACACTGTGGACGATCGCCCATTTGGCGGTGGCCCGGGCATGGTGATGAAGATCAAGCCCCTGGAAGACGCCCTGGTTCAGGCCAAGGCAGCAGCAGGGGAGAAGGCGAAGGTAATTTACCTGTCCCCTCAAGGCCGTCAGCTGAAACAGGCGGCGGTACGCGAACTGGCGAATGAGGAAGCACTGATCCTGATTGCCGGTCGCTATGAAGGCATTGACGAGCGTTTTATTGAAGCTCATGTCGATGAAGAGTGGTCGATTGGGGACTATGTCCTGTCTGGCGGTGAGCTGCCGGCGATGGTCCTGATAGATGCGGTTACACGACTGCTGCCTGGAGCTTTAGGGCATGCGGACTCCGCGGAGGAAGATTCCTTCACGGATGGTTTGCTGGATTGCCCGCACTACACCCGACCGGAGGTGTATGCGGATCAGCGTGTTCCCGACGTGTTGCTAAGTGGCAATCACGCACACATCCGGCGTTGGCGTTTACAGCAGTCCCTTGGTCGGACCTATGAACGACGCGCCGATCTTCTGGAAAGCCGCTCGCTTTCTGGAGAAGAGAAGAAGCTGCTCGAGGAATACATCCTCGCGCGGGACGATAGTTAACAACGTATCGATGGTAGATCCGACGATCTACCTTAGGAGCACAGCATGACTAACAAAATCATCCTTGCACTCGAAGCAGAGCAGATGACCAAAGAGATCCCTACCTTTGCCCCGGGCGACACTATTGTCGTTCAGGTGAAAGTGAAGGAAGGCGACCGTTCGCGTCTGCAAGCGTTCGAAGGCGTCGTAATCGCCAAGCGTAACCGTGGTGTGAACAGTGCTTTCACTGTTCGTAAAATCTCCAACGGTGTTGGCGTAGAGCGTACTTTCCAGACCTACAGCCCGCAAATCGACAGCATGGCCGTTAAGCGTCGCGGTGACGTACGTAAAGCCAAGCTGTACTACCTGCGTGACCTGTCCGGTAAAGCAGCTCGCATCAAGGAAAAACTGGCTTAAGTCCAGCTTCCCGATGCAGAAAAAAGCAGCCTACGGGCTGCTTTTTTGTGCCTGAAATTTGCCCCTTGCCCGGAACCCGTTCATGACCACCCGCCTCGAAGAAATCCAGCGCCGCACCGACCTGTCCGTGACCCATGTAACCAAAGCCGTATTTCCGCCGACCACCAACCACCACAACACGCTGTTTGGCGGTACTGCATTGGCCTGGATGGATGAAGTGTCGTTCATCACCGCCACACGGTTTTGCCGTTTGCCGCTGGTGACGGTGTCTACCGACCGTATCGACTTCAATCACGCGATCCCGGCCGGTTCCATCGTCGAGCTGATTGGCCGCGTGATCAAAGTCGGTAACACCAGCCTCAAGGTGGAAGTGGAGGTGTTTGTCGAAAGCATGAGTGCCGATGGCCGCGAGAAGGCGATCCAGGGTGTGTTCAGCTTTGTCGCAATTGATGACGATAAGCGCCCGGTGCCAGTGCTGCCTGGGTTTGTAGACTGATCCGAGACCGCGTCGCCGCTATCGCAGGCCAGCCATCTCCCACATTAGCCATGCATTTCCCAGGGGGCGCGGGCTTGCCTGCGATAGGATCTACCAGACACTAAAGTACTCAGCCTGAGCCCCCATGCCCGCCATTGACCATCCCCTGATCGACCGCTTCCTCGACGCCCTCTGGCTGGAAAAAGGCCTGTCGGACAACACGCGCCAGTCCTACCGCAGCGACCTGGCCCTGTTCAATGGCTGGTTGCTGGAGAGAAACCTTGAGCTGAGCCACGCCGGGCGTGAGTTGATCCTCGATCACCTGGCCTGGCGCCTTGAGCAGAACTACAAGCCGCGCTCCACTGCGCGATTCCTCTCGGGAGTGCGTGGGTTTTATCGCTATTTGCTGCGGGAAAAGCTGATTGCTGTTGACCCGACCCTGCAAGTCGATATGCCGCAACTCGGCAGGCCCTTGCCCAAGTCCCTGTCAGAAGCCGACGTCGAAGCCCTGCTGGCTGCGCCCAACCTGAGCGAAGCCATCGGTCAGCGCGACCGCGCGATGCTGGAAGTCTTGTATGCCTGCGGCCTGCGCGTCACCGAGCTGATCAGCCTGACCCTGGAGCAGGTAAATCTGCGCCAGGGTGTGTTGCGGGTGATGGGCAAGGGCAGCAAGGAGCGCCTGGTGCCCATGGGCGAAGAGGCAATCGTGTGGGTCGAGCGCTATATGCGCGATGCCCGCAGCGAGCTGCTCGGCGGGCGCCCCAGTGACGTGCTGTTCCCCAGCCTGCGCGGCGAGCAGATGACCCGCCAGACCTTCTGGCATCGCATCAAGCACCAGGCCAAGGTCGCCGGGATCGGTAAGTCGCTGTCCCCCCACACCCTGCGCCATGCATTTGCCACCCATCTGCTCAACCATGGCGCGGATTTGCGCGTGGTGCAGATGCTGCTGGGCCATAGCGACCTGTCCACCACGCAGATTTATACCCATGTGGCGCGGGCAAGGTTGCAGGACCTGCATGCCAAACATCACCCAAGGGGCTGACAGGCCCCAATTTGGCCGCCAGCGTCTGCCCTGGCGCCCAATTGTGGTAGGCTTTGCCGGTTTGCAAAGGGGACGGTCCCGAGCCGTGTTTCCAGATCGGCGTCCTGGCCTTCGTCCCTGCATCTGCCTTCAGGAGTTCCCATGCGCTTGACCCAGATTTTTGCCGCCGCAGCCATTGCGTTGGTTTCAACCTTTGCCGTCGCCGATGACGCCGCCGAGAAGACAATCCGTAAGAGTCTGGAAAGCCTCCAGCTCGAAACTCCGGTCGAAAGCATCAGCGCCAGCCCGATGGCCGGCCTGTATGAAGTCAAGCTCAAGGGCAGCCGCGTGCTGTATGCCAGCGCCGACGGTCAGTACATCGTTCAGGGCTACCTGTTCCAGTTGAAAGACGGCAAGCCGGTCAACCTCACCGAGAAGGCCGAGCGCGTTGGGATCTCCAAGCTGATCAACGGTATCCCGGTGGCCGAGACCGTGGTCTACCCCGCGATTGGCGAAACCAAGACCCACATCACTGTGTTCACCGACACCACTTGCCCGTACTGCCACAAGCTGCACGCCGAGATACCTGCGCTGAACAAGATGGGTGTCGAAGTGCGTTACGTAGCGTTCCCGCGCCAGGGCCTCGGTTCGCCGGGCGACGAGCAACTGCAAGCGGTATGGTGCGCAACCGACAAGAAAGCAGCCATGGACAAGATGGTCGATGGCAAAGAAATCAAGTCCGCCAAGTGTGCCAATCCGGTTTCCAAGCAGTACGCTCTGGGTCAGTCCATCGGGGTGAACGGTACGCCGGCCATCGTCTTGGCCGACGGCCAGGTGATTCCGGGCTACCAGCCTGCGCCACAAGTCGCCAAACTGGCACTGGGTGCCAAATAAACAGTATTGTCGAGCCTTTGACGATCGGGCCCGCCGACACGTCGACGGGTCATTAACAGAGAGCCGCAGTTGTGCGGCTGTTTTTCACGGCCGACCTTGAGTCGGCCGTTTCATGGGGAGTTCTTCAGTGAAACCGGTCAAAGTAGGCATCTGTGGGTTAGGGACCGTCGGTGGCGGCACCTTGAACGTACTTCAGCGTAACGCTGAGGAGATTTCCCGCCGTGCAGGGCGCGGGATTGAAGTGGCACAAATTGCCATGCGTACGCCAAAGCCTCAGTACCAAACGACCGGTATTGCGATTACCAACGATGTCTTCGATGTGGCCACGAACCCTGAAATCGACATCGTCATCGAGTTGGTCGGCGGCTACACCGTCGCCCGTGAGTTGGTGCTCAAGGCCATCGAAAACGGCAAGCACGTGGTTACCGCCAACAAGGCGCTGATTGCCGTGCACGGCAACGAAATCTTCGCCAAGGCCCGCGAGAAGGGCGTGATCGTGGCGTTCGAAGCCGCAGTCGCTGGCGGTATCCCGGTGATCAAGGCGATCCGCGAAGGCCTGTCGGCCAACCGTATCAACTGGGTTGCGGGCATCATCAACGGCACCGGTAACTTCATCCTTACCGAAATGCGCGAGAAGGGCCGTACCTTCGAAGACGTACTGGCCGAAGCCCAGGCCCTGGGTTATGCCGAAGCCGACCCGACGTTTGACGTAGAAGGTATCGACGCGGCGCACAAGCTGACCATCCTGGCGTCTATCGCTTTTGGTATCCCGCTGCAGTTCGACAAGGCCTACACCGAAGGCATCACCAAGCTGACCACCGCCGACGTGAACTACGCCGAAGCCCTGGGCTACCGCATCAAGCACCTGGGCGTGGCGCGCAGCACCGCTGCCGGTATCGAACTGCGCGTACACCCGACCCTGATTCCGGCCGACCGCCTGATCGCCAACGTCAATGGCGTGATGAACGCGGTGATGGTCAATGGTGATGCGGCCGGTTCGACTCTGTTCTACGGCGCCGGTGCCGGCATGGAACCGACCGCTTCGTCGGTGATCGCCGACCTGGTGGACGTGGTCCGCGCCATGACCAGCGACCCGGAAAACCGCGTGCCGCACCTGGCCTTCCAGCCGGATTCGCTGTCGGCCCACCCGATCCTGCCGATCGAAGCCTGCGAAAGCTCCTACTACCTGCGGATCCAGGCCAAGGACCACCCGGGCGTGTTGGCCCAGGTGGCCAGCATCCTCTCGGAGCGCGGCATCAACATTGAGTCGATCATGCAGAAGGAAGTCGAAGAACACGACGGCCTGGTGCCCATGATCCTGCTGACCCACCGTGTGCTGGAACAGCATATGAACGATGCCATTGCCGCGCTGGAAGCCCTGCAGGGCGTGGTCGGGCCGGTGGTGCGGATCCGCGTCGAACACCTGAACTAACGATAGGTTGCAGAGGCCCCGCAGGTTCGGCGGCCTCTGTTCAAGAATGTTGTAGAGGAGCCAGTCATGCGTTACATCAGCACCCGCGGCCAGGCACCGGCCCTGAATTTCGAAGACGTCCTGCTCGCAGGCCTCGCCACTGACGGCGGCCTGTACGTGCCGGAAAACCTGCCACGCTTCACCCAGGAAGAAATCACCTCCTGGGCCGGCCTGCCGTACCACGAGCTGGCGTTCCGGGTCATGCGCCCGTTCGTTACCGGCAGCATCCCCGATGCCGATTTCAAGAAGATCCTCGAAGAAACCTACGGCGTGTTCTCGCACAACGCCATCGCCCCGCTGCGTCAGCTGAACGGCAACGAATGGGTGCTGGAGCTGTTCCACGGCCCGACCCTGGCGTTCAAGGATTTCGCCCTGCAACTGCTCGGTCGCCTGCTGGATTACGTGCTGGAGAAACGCGGCGAGCGCGTGGTGATCATCGGTGCCACCTCCGGTGATACCGGCTCGGCAGCCATCGAAGGCTGCAAGCACTGCGAAAACGTCGACATCTTCATCCTGCACCCGCACAACCGCGTATCGGATGTGCAGCGCCGGCAGATGACCACCATCTTCGGCGAGAACATCCACAATATCGCGGTCGAAGGCAACTTCGACGACTGCCAGGAAATGGTCAAGGCCAGCTTTGCTGACCAGAGCTTCCTCAAAGGCACGCGTCTGGTTGCGGTGAACTCGATCAACTGGGCGCGGATCATGGCCCAGATCGTCTACTACTTCCACGCCTCGCTGCAGTTGGGCGGGCCGGCGCGTTCGGTGTCGTTCTCGGTGCCGACCGGCAACTTCGGCGATATCTTCGCCGGTTACCTGGCACGCAACATGGGCCTGCCGATCAACCAGTTGATCGTCGCCACCAACCGCAACGACATCCTGCACCGCTTCATGAGCGGCAACCAGTACGTCAAGGAAACCCTGCACGCGACCCTGTCGCCGTCGATGGACATCATGGTCTCGTCGAACTTCGAGCGCCTGCTGTTCGACATGCACGGTCGTAACGGCGCGGCCCTGGCCGGCCTGATGGACAGCTTCAAGCAGGGTGGTGGTTTCAGCGTCGATCAGGAGCGCTGGACCGAGACCCGCAAGCTGTTCGACTCCCTGGCCGTGGACGATGCCCAGACCTGCGAGACCATCGCTGAAGTCTATGCCCAGACCGGCGAGCTGCTGGACCCGCACACCGCCATTGGCGTCAAGGCCGCGCGCGAATGCCGGCGCAGCCTGGACATTCCGATGGTCATCCTCGGCACGGCCCACCCGGTGAAATTCCCTGAGGCGGTGCAGAAGGCCGGTGTCGGCAAGGCTCTGGAACTGCCGCCGCACCTGGCTGACCTGTTTGAGCGGGAAGAGCGTTGCACGGTATTGCCTAATGACCTGAAGGCTATTCAGGCGTTCGTCAGCCAGCATGGCAATCGTGGTAAGCCGCTCTGAGTTCTGAAAGGCTGCACGAATAAGGCAAACGGCGCTTGTCCAGAGATGGGGAAGCGCCGTTTTTCTTGGCGGGTATCGCGCCCTGTTTTTGATCCAGGGCGCCCCGTTACCCCTGCAACGGATATGTCCACCGAACCAAAAATAACCCACAAGGAAACCCCCACGGTGCGGTTCACGACCCGATGGCACCTGTGCCTACTGAGCGCGCTGCTGCTCGGCCACCTGCCTGCAAGCCTGGCCGCCGTCAGCCTGCCGTTCAATCTGGTGCCGGCGTTTATCACCCTGGCGCCCATCCCCCTGGCACCCGCCGAGCGGCAGTGGCTGGCGCAACACCGAACCCTGAGGGTGGGGATTTCCATTGATGACTACCAACCCATCGACATCACCCGCGATCGCAATCGCTACCAGGGCATCAGTGCCGACTACTTGAGCCTGGTGGGGGCGCGACTCGGCGTGTCGATGCAGGTGATGGGCTTCGCCGAGCGGGCCCAGGCCGTGGAGGCCCTGCGCGCCGGGACGATTGATATCCTCACCAGCGCCAACGGCTATGAACGTGACGTGCCCGGCCTGGCCTTTACGGCGGACTATATGCCCGACCGTTCGGTGGTGGTGACCCGCGGTGCCGACGCCACGCCAAACGACGCACTCCAGGACAAGAAGGTGGTGTTGCTCGATGGCTACGCCAACGTCAAGAACGTGCATGCCGCCTACCCGCAAAGCCACATCATGCTGGCGCCCAATCTCTATAGCGGCCTCGAAGCCCTGGAGCAGGGTGATGTGGATGCGTTTATCGGCAATGAAGTGATCGTGCGCGCCTACAAGTCCCTGCGTCCTTACCTGAGCATGCAGATCAAGGAGCAAAGCCGCCTGGCGCCGATTGGTTTTGCCTTCGCCACGCGCCAGGCCGATCCCTTGCTGGGCAAGATGATGGACCGGGCGTTGCAGAGCATTGATGACTCGGTGCGCCGTGAGATCCTGGCCCGTTGGACCACCGGGCTGGGGGTGGACGTCGTCGGTGAGCGTATTCCCCTGTCGGCCGCCGAGCAGGCCTGGGTGCTGCAGCATCCCCATGTGGTGGTGGCGTCCCAGCAATACTCGCCCTATGTGTTCAAAGACAAGGACGGGCGCTGGGTCGGGTTGAATGTCGATCTGCTCAACCGCCTGTCGCGCATGACCGGTTTGCAGTTCGTCATGGAGGAAGTGTTTTCCACCGCGCAGACCCTGGCAATCCTGGAAAATGGCAGTGCGGATATGAGCACTACCCTGGTGGAAAACACCGAACGCCGAAGGTTTCTGGATTTCAGCCACGGGTTTGGCGGTGCCGGCTGGGTGTTTGTCGAGCGTCTTGATACGCCACCGCTGACCAGCCTCAGCCAGCTTTCGGGCGAGGTGTTGGCGCTGCCGGCGCGGCATGTGCTCGAAGGCTACATCCGGCGTGAATACCCGCAGATCCGCCTGCGCTCGGTGGCCAACTACACCGAGGCTCGGGCCCTGGTAGCCCGGGGAGACGCGGCAGCGACCATCCAGAGTGAAGTCGAGGTGCAGAGTTATCCGACCGATGAGTTGCGGGTCGGTCGCAGTGTCGATGGCAAGTGGTCCAGTGACAACCTGTCAGTGCGCAAGGACCATCCCGAGCTGCTGAGTATTTTGAACAAGGCCCTGGAAGCTTTGCCGGTAGCCGAGCTGAGCGCTTTGCGCCTGCGCTGGATGGGCGCGGTGGCGGTCCCGGTACCCGCCTGGCAGCGTGTGCCGCCATGGGCCTATTGGACGGTCGCCACGGCGCTGCTGTTTGTGCTGGTATCCCTGGTCTGGAACAGTCGGCTCAAGCGTCAGATCCGCCAGCGTGTGGAGGCCGAGCGACGGCTCAATGACCAACTGGCGTTCAAGCGCGCCCTGCTCGACGGCATGCCCAACCCGGTGTTTGTGCGTGACCTCGCTGGCCGTTTGGTCACCTGCAACAAAAGCTATGAACAGCAGTTGGCCACCCGGCTTGAACTGATCCAGGGCCTGACCCTGCCGGAGAGTGGAATTTTGCCGGCCGCCACCGCCTTGCGCCTGCATGTGGGGCACATGGAGCAACTGGAGACGCAGCAGTCGTTGTTTATCGACCGCCAACTGGAGTTCAACGGCGGTATCGCCCATGTCTATCAATGGACCGTGCCGTTTTACGATGCCCAGGGCCAGTTGCGGGGTTTGCTCGGGGGCTGGGTCGATATCAACGAGCGCAAGGTCCTGGAAACCCAACTGATGGACGCGCGTCGCGCTGCCGATGAAGCGAACTACGCCAAGAGTGCCTTTGTGTCGAACCTCAGTCATGAGATTCGTACACCGATGACGGCGATTATCGGCCTGCTGGAGCTGGAGCAGGAGCGCGCCCTGGCCTCGGGCGCCCCTGTTTCCGAGGCGTTGCAGGTGGCCCATCGCTCGGCACGGGAGTTGATTGCCCTGATGGGCGATAGCCTTGATCTGGCGAAGATCGAAGCCGGCCATCTGCAATTGGCGCCACAGACCACTGACCTGAAAGGTTTCTTCGAAGGCATCCAGCGCCTGTTTGAAGCCACTGCGCAGAAAAAGGGCCTGCACCTGACCCTGGCGTTCGATCCCCAGGCCCAAGGCTTTTACTGGTTCGACCCGCTGCGCCTGCGCCAGGTCATGCATAACCTTTTGGGCAATGCGCTGAAGTTCACGCAACGCGGAGATGTGCGTATGCGTGTCGCCTGCCAGGTGGATGGTGAGGGGCATGAATACTTGCACCTGTGCGTCGAAGATACTGGCCCCGGCATCAGCGTCGAACAGCAGGCACGAGTGTTCCGGCCGTTTATCCAGGGCAGCCCGCTGACGGCTGCCGAACATGGCGGCACCGGCTTGGGTTTGAGTATCTGCCAGCAACTGGTGGACCTGATGGGCGGGCAAATCACCCTGCACAGCGCCCTGGGCGAAGGCACCACCGTGTGTATCGACCTGCGCCTGGACCGGGTCGGCAGTGACGACCTGCCGGCGCCGGTGGCCGCCGCGCCGGTGCTGGCTGGGGGCCGGGTGCTGTCGGTGCTGATTGTCGACGACCTGCCGGCCAACCGCTTGGTGCTGGTCCAGCAGTTGCAATTCCTCGGGCACCAGGTGGTGGCCCTCAATAGTGCCGAGGCCGCATTGCAGCGTTGGCGCAGCGAGGCGTTCGACGTGCTGGTGACTGATTGTCATATGCCGGGCATGTCCGGTTATGCCCTGGCCGAGGCCATTCGCCAGATCGAAACCCAGGAGCTGCGCCCGCGCTGCGCGTTGATTGGCTGCACCGCTGCGGCCCAGGAGGACGAGAGCCAGCGCGGCCAGCAGGCGGGTATGGATGTGCTGCTGGTCAAGCCGGTGACCCTGGAGCAGTGGGCCCAGGTGCTGGCCCGGGTCACGGCGGTACCGGCCTTCGACCTGCAGGCCCTGCGCAAGATGACCCAGGCCGACGGGCCGATTCTGCAAAGCATGTTGCAGGAGTTGGCGAACAATTTGGAGCACGAGCACCACCTGTTGGGCAGCGCCATGGCCGAGCACGACCTGGTGCAGGTGCGGGCCAGCCTGCATCGCCTCAAGGGCATTTGTTGCCTGGTGGATGCGCTGCCGTTGGCCAAGGCCTGCATCGCCCTTGAAAGCAGTGCGCGGGAACACCGCGACGCTGAGCTGCCGGTGCGCTGGCAAGCCTTGTCGCAGGCATTGTTGGCACTGCGAGAGGAGATTCAGCCTTATCTGGAGCAAGAATAGGACGCGTCCTATGTGGTCGCGTCCGGGTTTTGGCTAATGTGGGCCATCCTGCACGCAGCCCCAGAGTTTTCCATGCGCTCACTCAAAGTCCTGATTCTCGAAGATCACCCGTTCCAGCTGATGGCCCTGCACCAGATGCTCAACGCCAACGGCGTGTTCAACGTGCTTACGGCCGACAGCGTCGAGGTCGCCCGCCAGTCGCTGGCGAGCAAGGGGCCGGTGGATATCGCCATCTGCGATCTGTACCTGGAGCATGGCGACTCACTGGGGCTGATCCGCGAAATGGCTGAGCACAGCCAGGCCCAGGTCCTGGTCCTGTTGAGCGACGCCGAACCGGATGTACTGGAAGGCGTGGCGAGCATGGCGCGTCAGGCGGGGTTGAACGTATTGGGGTGCATGCCCAAGCCGGCTTCCGCCACTTCCATCGGGCAGATGCTCGATGCCTGCCGGCAACGCTTGCGGCCGAGCCCGCAAGCGCTGTCCTGGGACCGTGTGCACCAGATGCTGGGAGTGAGTGAATTCGCGACCGAGAAACTTTGCGCTGAGGTCGGCGAGGCCGCCATTGAGCGTTACGCCCGTGTCTGCTACCAGCCCATCGTCAGCCAGGCCGGTGATCTGCAAGGCGTAGAGGCGTTGGCGCGCTGGCAAGACCCGGAGCATGGCCAGTTGATGCCCAGCGAGTTTCTGCCGCTGCTGGAGTTGGCGGGCCTGGAGCAGGCCTTTACCTGGTACGTGCTGGACCAGGTGTTGCGCCTATGCGCCCAGGTGACCCGGGACACGGGCCTGGAACTGCCGGTGTCAGTCAACATTCCCGGGCGGTTGCTGGATCAGGAACACTTCGCGCTCACGCTGCAAGGCCTGCTGCAGCGCTTTGCCGTCCCGGCGCGCAACCTCACCCTGGAACTGGTGGAAACCTCGCGCCTGAAGACCGACAGCGCCCATGTCACCGGTTTGCTGCGCTTGCGGATGATCGGTTGCAAGCTGTCCATTGGCGATTTCGGCATCGGCGGTACCAGCCTGCAACGGTTGCTGGAGCTGCCGTTCACCGAGCTGAAGATTCCCCCGGCGTTTGCCAGCGGGATGGCGGGTGACGAACGCAAGTGTGCGGTGGTCGCCGGGGCCATGAGCATGGCCCAGCACCTGGGGGTTGGCGTGGTCGTGACCGGAATTGAAACCCCCGCCGACCGTGACGCGGTGCGCGCGCTGGGGCCGGCCTGGCTGCAGGGTTGCCTGATCGCTCATCCGATGAGTGCCCAGGCGCTGCAACACTGGCTGGCGAAATCTACGGCGATTGCCTTGTAGGAGCCGGCAAGCCGGGCGCTGCACAAACCTAGGCCAACCCGTGTTCCTGCACATAGATGAACAACGCGGCATCGCTGATCAGCCCCAGCTTGCGCATGGCACTGACTTTCTGCGCGCTGACGGTCTGCTTGCTGCGATTGAGGTGCGCGGCAATCTCGCCCACCGTCTTGCCACCTGCCAGCAAGCGGATCACCTCCAGTTCCCGGGGTGACAACTGGTGCTGTGAGTGCAGGCGATCAGCCCCCACTGCACCGGCCAGGGCGAGCGCCTGTTCAATGGTGCGGGCCACATAGGGCCGCTGCTGGCGCACCTTGTCGATGGCTTCGGGCAACTCGTCGGCCAGGCTGGCCTTGCTCAACAGACCCATGACCCCCAGTTCCAGGATCGAGTGGAACAGGCCGGCGTTGTTGAGCATGGTCACCACCACAATCGGCAGGTCCGGGTAATGCCGGCGCAGGTGTTCGATCAGGCGCAGGCCATCGGCCTGGGGTTCGGCGGGCATCATGAAATCGGTGACCAGTACATCGCAGGGGCAGTGTTGCAGCAGGGCGGCCAGGGCCTGGGGTGAGGTGGCCTCACCGACGATGCGCACCTGCTCGTCGCGCTCCAGCACTGCCCGCAAACCGATCAGGAAAATCGGATGATCGTCGGCGATGACAATACGCAAGGGCTGTTCAGACGCGTCTCTCACGGTGGACTCCGGCAATAATCAGGAGATTCTAGCCTGTCGGCGGCTGTTTTCTCTCTGTCATATTTGCCATGCATGCTCGATAAGCTCAGCTCAAAGGCGAACTTTGTGCTTTTGGAGTAGGTCACTTATCTGTAGGCGCGAGCTTGCTCGCGAAAAACGTCAACGATAATGTAGGGCATCCTGAACGAACGTGGCGCTCTCAGGTTTTTCGCAAGCAAGCTCGCGCCTACACTGGTTATTTATTTTTCTCATGATTGAGTGGTGATCGAGATGGAAAGTATCAGCCTATTGCTCGGTGAAGCGCTGAGCCCTTATCAGGTCACGCTGACTACCTCGGGTGTACACGGCGAGAGCCTGGTGACAGTGAAGAGCCCCACGGGCGCAATCGTGGTCGAACGCGAAGTGGATCGTGCGCAATTGACCGACAAACGCGCCTTGGTGGACGTGGTGGACTGCCTGCTCCGCGACCTGAAAATCGCCGAAGGGCGCCTGGAACCTTCGGTAATCGCGGCCTTGCGCAACGCAGCCCAGACGCGCATCAGCGTCCAGGCGTGAAGAAATTTTTATCTTCGGAACCTTCCTACAGGAAGGCCAGTCAGACCATGTAACAGCAGGATCAAGCATTGTGCTCCGGTGCTTGTAGCTTGTTGTACTGGTCTTTGTAGGCCACGTTTAACCCCGAGTTGTCTCCCCACTGCTCGGGGTTTCTTTTTGCCCTGGATTTATCAGGGCAGCGGCGTTTCGCTGAAAAACCTCGGGTTGTCCTTGAGGTATTGCTCGCGCATCAGCGGGTCCAGCCCGTTGGCGTAGGACTGGCGCAATGTCTCCTGGGGAATATTCTGCAACTCGCGATTGATATGGGTAATGGCCTCGCGCCCCATCGGGGTGTCCGAGCAACCGATATGAATCCGCTGATAGCGCGCCGTGCCCTTGATCGGATAGAACACCAGGTCTTGCGGATCAATACCCTGTTGCGCTGCCTGGTATCGGATTTCCGTCCAGTAGCCCAACACGGCTTCCAGCCGCCCCAGGCGCTGCATCTGCAGCAAACTGCCCAGTGCGTCGTTACCGTAATGTGGGGCCAGCTTGAGTGGATCGGCGTGATTCAACTGTTCGTCCACCCCAGGTCCGTAGCTACGCTCGGCGACGATCCCAAGACGCATCTGCTGCAGGTCGAGAAACCTCACCAGATCGAACTGGCCATCCACCACATAGCTTGCCAGGGCGCCCTGCTGGTTGCGGCGAATCGCGATGCCATTGCTCAGCACGGCGAACGCCGGCGCGGAAAACACAATGTTCCTGGCCCTCACGGGGGTCCATACCAACGATGGATCGCAGGTGAAGGAGGGCGTGTTGAGCATTTGCAGGCCTCGGGCGCGATTGACGTGCAGGATCTGGTGACGATACTGCGGCAGGCGCTCGATCAACAGCGGCAGCAGTTTATCGACGCTGCCCTGGCCCTTTTGCGGGCCCTCGAAAATGGTCATCGGCGGCAGGTCACGCACCAGCCAGGTCAGGGTGTCCTGTGCCTGGCTCGAGAGCGGCAGCATCCCCAGCAGCGGGGCGATGAGCCATAGGCGCCGCAACGCCCTGATAAAACGGCCGGCCATTATCTTGAGAGTGCTCCACGGGGCATCAGATCGCGCCATCCTTGCGCAAACGGGCCACGGCGTCGCTGTCGTAGCCCAGGGATTGCAGAACCACGGCATTGTGTTCGCCCAGCTCTGGCCCGACCCACTCGCAACTGCCTGGGGTGTCCGAGAGCTTGGGCACGATGCCGGGCATCTTGAAATCCTTGCCGTCGGGCAACTGGGCCTTGAGGAACATTTCCCGGGCGAGGTATTGCGGGTCGCCCAGCATATCTTCGGCGCTGTAGATCCGGCTGGCAGGCACTTCGGCCTGGTTCAGCTGCTCCACCACCTGGGCCAGTGGCAAGCTGTTGACCCAGCGGTCGATTACGCCGTACAGCTCGTCGCGCCGGCTATCGCGGCCATCATTGCTGGCCAGTTGTGGGTCATTGGCCAGGTCTTCACGGCCAATGGTCAGCATGAAGCGCTTGAAGATTGCATCGCCATTGGCGCCAATCTGCACATGCTTGCCATCGGCGGTGGTATGGATTGATGACGGGGTAATGCCCGGCATGATGTTGCCGGTGCGCTCGCGGATAAACCCGAACACATCGAACTCGGGGATCATGCTTTCCATCATCGCGAAGATCGCTTCATACAGCGCCACATCCACCACTTGACCGAGGCCGCCGTTGACCTCGCGATGGCGCAGGGCCATGAGCGCGCCAATCACCGCCCACAGCGCGGCGATGGAGTCGCCGATGGAAATCCCGGTGCGCACCGGCGGGCGGTCTTCGAAGCCGGTGATGTAGCGCAGGCCACCCATGGATTCACCGACCGCGCCGAAGCCCGGTTGATCCTTCATCGGCCCGGTCTGGCCAAAGCCCGAGAGCCGTACCATTACCAGCTTGGGGTTGAGGGCGTGCAGGGTGTCCCAGCTCAGGCCGAGTTTTTCCAGGACGCCGGGGCGGAAATTCTCGATCAGGATGTCGGCGTCTGCCAGCAACTGCTTGAGGATCGCCAGCCCCTCGGGATGCTTGAGGTTGAGGGTCAGGGACTGTTTATTGCGCGCCTGGACAAACCACCACAGCGACGTGCCTTCATACAGCTTGCGCCATTTGCGCAGCGGGTCGCCGCCGTCGGGGGATTCGACCTTGATCACTTGGGCACCGAACTCGGCGCATATGCGCGAGGCGAACGGGCCGGCGATCAGGGTGCCCAGTTCGATGACTTTCAGGCCGGCGAGCGGTTTGGCGGTAAACGACATGAGGATCCTTACTA
The DNA here is from genome assembly GCF_012985615.1 of Pseudomonas sp. WS 5412. Taxonomy (NCBI): domain Bacteria; kingdom Pseudomonadati; phylum Pseudomonadota; class Gammaproteobacteria; order Pseudomonadales; family Pseudomonadaceae; genus Pseudomonas; species Pseudomonas sp. WS 5412. The sequence goes on along the minus strand of NZ_JAARMB010000018.1, from coordinate 7,157 downwards.
ACGCAGGAAGGTATGTATTGCCTTTTAACATAGGCGAGTGCTGCAGGGATAAGGATGATGCAGCGCAGGATTCGTTGAATGACCCCGCCATCGGTTAGACTGGCCGCCTTTCCCTGTCTCTAGAAGTCCGTTCATGGCCCAGCCGTCCACGACCTACAAGTTTGAACTCAACCTGACCGACCTCGATCGTTCGGTGTACGAGAGCGTCAAGCAAACCATCGCCCGTCACCCCTCGGAAACCGAAGAACGCATGACCGTGCGTTTGCTGGCCTACGCCCTTTGGTACAACGAGCAGTTGTCGTTTGGTCGCGGACTGTCAGATGTAGACGAACCAGCCCTGTGGGAAAAAAGCCTGGATGATCGGGTTTTGCACTGGATCGAAGTCGGCCAGCCCGATGCCGACCGCCTGACCTGGTGTTCGCGCCGTACCGAACGTACCAGCTTGCTGGCCTACGGCAGCCTGCGGGTGTGGGAAGGCAAGGTGGTGCCGGTGGCCAACAACCTGAAAAACGTGCATATCGCCGCCGTGCCCCAGGAAATCCTGGAAACCCTGGCCAAGGACATGCCACGGGTGATCAAGTGGGATGTGATGATCAGCGAAGGCACAATTTTCGTCACCGATGACCGCGGCCAGCACGAAGTGCAACTGCAGTGGCTGGTCGGCGAACGCGGCTGATCCTGTCAGGACGGGTTTGTGTGGGAGCTGGCTTGGCCAGTTAAGCGAAGGCAATCTTCAAAGCAGCGAAGATCACATGTGGGAGCGGGCTTGCTCGCGAAGACGTCGGCCCAGCAAGCATTGATGTTGACTGACCCACTGCTTTCGCGAGCAAGCCCGCTCCCACACACGCCCGCTCCCACATTTGATGTTTGTCGTTACTCATAGTGTTTTTTAACCGTTGTATTGCACAGAAGCCCCCATCACCCCATGCGCATCGATCCCCGCCCATTGCCCGCTGTCCTGCCGTTCCTCGGTGAATTGCCACCGTTGCTGACCCGTCTCTACGCCGCCCGTGGCGTGACCTCGCAGGATGAGCTGGATAAAAGCCTGGCGCGGCTGATTCCCTATCAGCAGCTCAAAGGGATTGAGGCTGCCGTGGATTTGCTGGTGACGGCCCTGGAGCAGCGCCAGCGCATCCTGATCGTCGGCGACTTCGACGCCGATGGCGCCACCGCCAGCACCGTGGGCACCCTCGGCCTGCGCCTGCTCGGGGCGGCCCATGTGGATTACCTGGTGCCCAACCGCTTCGAATACGGCTACGGCCTGACCCCGGAAATCGTCGCCGTGGCCTTGCAGCGCGAGCCGCACTTGCTGATTACCGTGGACAACGGCATCTCCAGTGTCGAGGGTGTGGCGGCGGCGAAGGCGGCGGGCCTCAAGGTGCTGGTCACCGACCACCACTTGCCCGGCGATGAACTGCCGGCGGCCGATGCCATCGTCAACCCGAACCAGCCCGGTTGCGGGTTCCCCAGCAAGGCCCTGGCGGGCGTCGGGGTGATTTTCTACGTGCTGATGGCCCTGCGTGCGCGCCTGCGCAGCCTGGGCTGGTACGACAAGCAGCCGCAGCCCAATATCGGCGAGTTGCTCGATCTGGTGGCCCTGGGCAGCGTGGCCGACGTGGTGCCGCTGGATGCCAACAACCGCATCCTGGTCCATCAAGGCCTGGAGCGGATCCGCGCCGGGCGTGCGCGGCCGGGGATCAAGGCGATCCTGGAAGTGGCCAAGCGCGACCACGCACGCATCACCTCAACCGACCTGGGTTTTATCCTCGGCCCACGGCTGAATGCGGCCGGGCGCCTGGATGACATGAGCCTGGGCATCGAATGCCTGCTCACCAGCGACTTCGCCCAGGCCCGGGAAATGGCCGCGCAGTTGGACGGCATGAACCAAGACCGCAAAGCCATCGAGCATGGTATGCAGCGCGAGGCCCTGGCCCAGCTCAAGGACTTGCCGGTGGAGTCGATGCCATTTGGCCTGTGCCTGTTCGACCCGGAATGGCACCAGGGTGTGATCGGGATTCTCGCCTCGCGTATGAAAGAGCGCTATTTCCGCCCGACCATTGCCTTTGCCGATGCCGGTGATGGCCTGCTCAAGGGCTCCGGGCGTTCGGTGCCGGGCTTTCATATCCGTGATGCCCTGGCAGTGGTGGCCAGCCAGCACCCGAACCTGATCGCCAAGTACGGCGGCCACGCCATGGCGGCGGGCCTGACCTTGCCTGAAGCCAACTTCCCGTTGTTCGCCGAAGCCTTCGACGCCGAAGTACGCCGGCAACTGCGTGAAGAAGACCTGACGGGGCGCCTGTTGTCCGATGGCACCCTGGCGGTGGAAGAGTTCCACCTGGAACTGGCCCGTGCCCTGCGCAACGCCGGGCCCTGGGGCCAGCACTTTCCCGAGCCTTTGTTTCATGGGGTGTTTCAACTGGTGGAGCAGCGGGTGGTGGGCGAGCGGCACCTCAAGGTAGTGCTCAAGAGTGAGTGCGGCGCGGTGAAGCTCGATGGCATTGCCTTTGGCATCGACCGCGAAGTGTGGCCGAACCCGACCATTCGCTGGGTGGAGTTGGCCTACAAGCTCGACGTCAATGAGTTCCGCGGCCAGGAAACCGTGCAATTGATGATTGCCCACATCGAACCGCGCTGAACCCTGTGCAATCCCCGGTTGTCGACTAGTCTCTAAGCACTGTGTGATTGGTCTTGTGACCTTGTCTGTTTTTTAGCCCGAAGGGGACGGGCCTTTCATCTTCTCGTCACGCGTACCGGTCAGACAGAACCCTGGAGCCAATGCCCACCGGATACGAGAAGAGGTGCCCCATGAGTCTGTTGCTTGAACCCTACACCCTGCGCCAATTGACCCTGCTCAACCGCATTGCCGTATCGCCGATGTGCCAGTACTCCGCCGTCGATGGCCTGGCCAACGACTGGCACCTGGTGCACCTGGGCAGCCGCGCCGTTGGCGGCGCCGGGCTGATTTTCAGCGAAGCCACCGCCGTTACTGCCGATGGCCGCATCACCGCCCAGGACCTGGGCCTGTGGAATGATGCCCAGATTGAGCCGCTGCAGCGCATCACACGCTTTATCAGCGCCCAGGGCGCGGTGGCGGGCATTCAACTGGCCCACGCCGGGCGCAAGGCCAGCACCCATCGGCCGTGGATCGGCAAGCATGGCAGCGTCAAGCCCGCAGACGGTGGCTGGGTGCCGGTAGGTCCGTCTCCCATCGCCTTCGACCCGCAGCACACCGCGCCCCGGCAGTTGGACGAAGGGCAAATCCAGCAAGTGATCGCCGACTTCGTGGCCGCCGCCAGGCGTGCCCTGGCCGCCGGCTTCCAAGTGGTGGAAATCCATGCCGCCCATGGTTATCTGCTGCATCAATTTCTCTCGCCCTTGAGCAATCAGCGTCAGGATCAATACGGTGGATCCTTTGAAAACCGCATCCGCCTGGTGTTGCAAGTCACCCAGGCGGTGCGCGATGTGTGGCCGCAAGAGCTGCCGCTGTTTGTACGCGTCTCGGCCACCGACTGGGTGGAAGACGGCTGGAACCCCGACGAAACCGTGGAACTGGCACGCCGCCTGAAAGACCTGGGTGTGGACCTGATCGACGTGTCCTCCGGTGGTACCGCCGCCAATGCCGAAATCCCTATCGGCCCCGGCTATCAAACGCGCTTTGCCGAGCGCGTGCGCAAGGAATCCGGCATGGCCACCGGCACGGTCGGGATGATTACCGAGCCGGCCCAGGCCGAGCATATTCTGCGCACCTGCCAGGCCGATATCATCTTCCTGGCCCGGGAACTGCTGCGTGATCCGTACTGGCCGCTGCACGCCGATGACGACCTGGGCGGCCGCAAGGCGACCTGGCCGGCGCAGTACCAGCGGGCTACCCACCGCGACCAGCCGATCCATGAGTCTGACTTGCGCGACTGATTTTTTACATTCGTCACCCAGACCCACCGCTGATCACGGTGGGTTTTTTCTTGCCTGTCGCCGGGGGAGTAGCGATCCTGAGCGTCCTGGACACTGGAGGCCAAGATGCTGGTGGAACGTGATTTGAATGAAAGCGACATTCCCCTGCTGGCGTTGATTGACCGCACTGAGCAGATTGATGAGTGCTATCGCCTAGAACACGGCGAGTTGGTGCTCTACGCCGCTCACCACGACATGCGCGGTTGGCCCGAAGGCGAAGCCGAGCAGGATGCCCTGGAGTTGCATGCCTGCTGGCTGCGCGGCGGGTGGTTGCATGGAGTGTTTGCTGGTCCGACGCTGCTGGCGGCAGCGGTGGTGGATAACCGGGTGATCCATAACCAGGGCCTGCGTATGCATCAGCTCAAGTTCCTGCATGTCAGCCACAGTGGCCGAGGACATGGGCTGGGTGGGCGCTTGCTGACGCTGGCCTGCGCGCACGGGGTAACGCTGGGTGCGCAGGCGCTGTATATCTCGGCCACCGAGTCGCGCAACACCGTGGATTTTTATCTGCATCACGGCTGTCGTTTGCTCAAGCAGCCCGACAGCGAGCTGTACCACCGGGAACCCAATGACATCCACTTGTATCGCCCGCTGCCCTGATCTGTCCGGCATCAGGCGCGTACACGGCGGTCAGTACGTGAGGATTTTCTGAAGGCCTTTTGCCTTAAGGCAATTATTTAAGTGAATGCTCTAAAAAAATCTCACAAGCGCCAGGATAGTTTCTACGCTTGAAGTAAGACGGCTTCTGGCCCAGGAAGTCAGTCTGTTTACGCGCTGAGGCATTGCACTTCGCGGACAGGGTTATGGGCATCGGGAGTTGTTGTTTATCACACGGAGAAACAGTCCATGGCCAAGTCCATTGGTGTCGCAGGGGTTCTGGTGCTTTTTTTCAGCCGCAAGCTGTCGTTGCATGGCCGCCGGTTGAGCTCGGACGAGGCGCAGTTGCTTGAGCAGTACCGTGCCCTGACCGAAAACGATCAAATTGCCATGCGTTATTTGATTGGTGCGATGAGGAGTATTTCGCGTTTTTGAACCGGGTGGGGGCGTTCCCACGCCGCAATGAGCGTGGGAACGTTGGGCATCAGCTGTACTTGCGCTTGTCCGGTGCGGGCGGGAAGTACTGGTACAACCAGGTTTCACTCAAGGTCCGGTCATTGGTGCGGATGAACAGGCGCATCTCCACCGGCGCGACGCTGTCGCTGGTCGGGTACCAGTCGAAGAGAATTCGGTAGCCCTTGATGTCGTCGAGCACCAGCACGCTGAAGTCTTTCACTTCGCCATGGGAGCAGGTGACCACAGGCTCGATCCCGGTACCTGCGGGCAGGCGGTCGAGGCCACCGCCTTTGAAGTCCACGGCAAAACGGCGGGCCCAGACCGGCGGGTAATGCTCACCCGGCGCCCAGCCTTCGGTGAAGCCGCCCATGCCGGAGCGGGTGGCGTTGACTTGTGCCAACGGTGTGCTGACCGGGGGCAGGGCGCTCCAGTAGAGCTTGTAGCCAAAGGTCAGGGAGTCGCCGGCGGCCACCGGTTTTTTCGGGGTCCAGAAGGCGACGATGTTGTCCATGGTCTCGCCGGTCGTAGGAATTTCCAGCAGATCGACAGAGCCTTCACCCCACGCGGTGGTCGGCTCCACCCACAGACTTGGGCGCTTGCTGTACCAGTCGACGGTGTCCTGGTAACTGGCGAACTCATGGTCGGTCTGCACCAGGCCGAAACCTTTCGGGTCTTTATCGGCGAAGGCATTGAACTGCAGAGTGGCCGGGTTGTTCAGCGGGCGGCAGATCCACTCGCCGTTGCCGCGCCACATCGCCAGGCGATCGGAGTCGTGGATCTGCGGGTGGATGGTGTCGCACATGCGCCGCTCATGGGTGCCGCAACTGAACATGCTGGTCATCGGCGCGATGCCCATCTGCTGGATTGCCGTGCGCGCATTGATATGGGCGTCGATGGCCATCACCACCTGGGTGGCCTGGCAGTCGATATCAAAACGATAGGCACCGGTGGCGCTCGGCGAGTCGAGCAGGGCGTAGACCACGAAACGGGTGCTGTCCTTGTCCGGCGTCTCGAACCAGAACTGGGTGAAATCGGGGAACTCTTCGCGTTTATTGGCGTAGGTGTCGATGGCCAGGCCGCGTGCCGAAAGACCATACTGGCCGGTGTTATCCACCGCACGGAAATAGCTGGCGCCAAGGAAAGACACCACGTCGTGGCGGTCCAGTTCCGGGGCCTTGAACAGCTTGAAGCCGGAAAAACCCAAGTCGCCCTTGAGCTGCTTGGTGTCGACCGTGGTTTTTTCATAATTGAACAGCGACGGACGGAAATGCACCTCCCGCGCCTGGCGGGTCTTGGGGTCGACACTGTGCATGCGCACCGGGGTCTTGAAACCCATGCCGACGTGGAAAAACTGCACGTCCAGCTGGCCTTTGAGGTCTTTCCACAGCGAATGATTACCGTCGTAGCCGATGGCATTGAAATTCTGCGGGGTCATGGTCGCCAGGGTCGGCGGCAGCACCTGGCGGGTGTCCTGATACTGTTTACCGGCCAGTTGCTTGGCCTGCAGCTTGAGCCAGTCGAAGTCGAACGCCTTGGCGTCGCCATCGGCTGCACGATTCCCGGCCCAGGCCTGGGCGGCCAGCAGGCCACTGGCTGACAGCCCGGTGTAGGCCGCGATGGCCATGGACGCTTTGAGCAAATTCCTGCGGTGCATAAATACAACCTGTGGTGAGCAATCCCGTGCCGTTCCTGGCGCGTGCTGGATCAGAAATTACGGTTCGGACATGCCTTCGGCCAAACGCAACGGACATTAAACAGATGCTGAATAGCTTAAGGGGTTCGGTGGGGAAGGAAAATTGATTGATAGCGGGATGATGGCGTTGCATATGAAACAAGACGTGTCAGCCGGGGGGATCCTGTAGGGGGCGGCTTGCCTGCGATGGTTTTGGGTCGGTGTACATATCCATTGCTGCGGTCACGGCGGCTATTGGTTCCGCCCTTACGGCGGGTCACTTTTGGAAAAGAGCCCCAAAAGTAACCAAAAGGGCTCTTGCCCCACCACTCGGCACCTCGCCTAGGCTCGGTGTGCCCGCAGTCAGGCATTGCTCCGTGGGCCCGCCGCGATCGGCCATCCATGGCCGTGTCGCGGCTACCCCGGCATCCATGCCGGGGTGCCCACTGCGCAATACCTGCCTGCGGCCATCGTGGTTTAA